>CAYJXH010000001.1:0-12438 GCA_964373975.1 uncultured Nitrospirota bacterium
CGCCTGCGGGAATAGTCGCCCGTTGGGCGCCTGTGAATAATACGAACGCGTTAATTGATGTGTCATCTCGACGAGCGTTATTTTGCGACGAGAGATCTTTCAGTGTTAAAAGTAAGATTTCTCGCTTTGCTCGAAATGACAATCTAAAATGGCTGGCTCCGTTTTCTATAGAGAGACCTTATGGCAAATCTAATTGGAATGCTATCGCTTGAGGAATTAACCCAGAAGATTCATGCTGACGAGATTGATACCGTTTTGCTTGTTTTTACCGATCTTTACGGGCGTTTCATGGGAAAGCGATTAGACGCCGATTTCTTTTTGGATGACGCCGTTGCACATGGCACGCACGCTTGTAATTATCTTTTAACCGTTGATATGGAGATGGAGCCTTCGCCGGGTTATCCGTTTGCAAGTTGGCAAAAGGGGTACGGCGATTTTCATCTGGTGCCCGATTTTGCAACACTCCGAATCGCAACATGGCTTACCAAAACAGCGATGATCCTGTGCGATATTGAAGACGAGAAAAAACATTTGCCTGTTTCACAAGCCCCGCGTTCTATCCTAAAACGTCAAGTGCGTCAGTTGGCAGATTCAGGCTACACGGCGATGGCCGCGTCCGAATTGGAATATTATATTTATCAGAATTCGTATCGCGATGCGGCGGAAAAAGGCTATAAGCATTTAATGCCTGTCGGCTGGTATCTTGAAGATTATCATATCCTGCAGGGAAGCCGCGAGGAGGGTTTTAATGGTGCGGCGCGGCGTCATCTTAAAGGGTCGGGTATTCCGGTGGAAAGCTCCAAGGGGGAATGGGGGCTTGGACAACATGAGTTAAATATTCGCTATTCAGATATTCTCACGATGGCGGATCGCCATGTCATCTTCAAGGAATGCCTAAAAGAGGTGGCCGATGGGATGGGCATCTCGGTGACGTTCATGGCAAAAATAGCTTCTGATCAAGCAGGCTCAAGCAGTCATATTCATATCAGTTTATGGAAAAATGGCCAGAATCTTTTTGCCGGCGATAAGCAATGGGGGCCTTCTGCCTGTTCTGAAATTTTTTTATGGTTTTTAGGCGGGTTTATTGCCCATGCCCCTGAAGTGATGGTTTTTTATGCCCCAACGGTCAACGCTTATAAACGGTATCGTCCAGGCTCTTGGGCACCCACCCGCCTTGCGGCGAGCCACGACAATCGTACCGCCGGGTTTAGAATCGTGGGCGAAGGGGACGCGTTGCGCATTGAATGCCGCATTCCCGGCGCGGACTGTAATCCCTATCTAGCATTTTCGGCGGCATTGGCTTCTGGCATGGACGGCATTGCGAATAAAATAGAGCCGCCCCCCATTTTTGACGGAGATGTTTATGCGGCGGAAAACCTTCCCTCGGTTCCGCGATCGCTTCGCGACGCAACCGATCTCTTTGAACAAAGTGCGTTTGCAAAAAAAGCGTTTGGAGAAGATGTCGTTACGCACTATCTCAATTTTTTTAGAACCGAGCAGGAAGCGTACGACAAAGCCGTGACCGATTGGGAACGACAGCGATATTTCGAGAGAATATAAAGGGTTTCCCTCCCCTTCAAGGGGAGGGTCAGGGTGGGGATGGGGTAAAAATGCGACTAAAAAACAAAGTAGCGATTATTACGGGGGCGGGGAGCGGTATCGGGCGAGAATCGTCCTGTCTTTTTGCGGCGGAGGGGGCATCTATTGTTGTGGCAGATTGCAACGACGCGGCGGGGAAAGAGACCGTCAAACTGATTGAGGCCAAAGGGGGCAAGGCCATTTTTGTGCGTGCCGATGTCTCTCGCTCTGCCGATTGCAAAAAAATGGTGTCTGTCGCCGAGAAGTCGTTTGGAAGGCTTGATATCCTTTTTAACAATGCGGGGATTATGGCCGATGGGGACGATGACGCGGTACAAACAGAGGAGGCGGTTTGGGAAAAGACCCTCGCAGTGAATCTCAAGGGAGTCTATCTTTGTTGTAAGTTTGGCATTCCTGCCTTGAGAAAAGCGGGCGGTGGATCCATTATCAACACGGCATCTTTTGTGGCATTTCTCGGAGCCGCGACGCCGCAACTGGCTTATACAGCCAGCAAGGGGGGCGTGGTTTCCATGACGCGCGAACTTGCGGTTATTCATGCGCGGGAGGGAATTCGCGTGAATGCCCTTTGTCCGGGGCCGCTCAAGACAGAACTACTCATGCGATTCCTTAATACGACAGCCAAAAAAAACCGCAGACTTGTTCATATCCCCATGGGTCGTTTTGGAGAGGCAAAGGAAGTTGCAAAAGCCGCCCTCTTTCTTGCGTCGGACGATTCTTCTTTTGTAACCGGCGCGTCTTTAATGGTAGATGGCGGTATCACCGCGGCGTATGTAACACCAGCGTAGGGGCAGGCCCTGTTTGCAGAAGCCTTTTCTTGACAAGGGACGCTTCGCATGTCTATTATACCTGCTTATATTCGTAGAGAGTCATCCATCATGAAACAACTGAAGCTTTTTTCTGGCAATTCAAATCCTTCTTTAGTGAAGGAAATGGCGAACTATCTTAATATCCCCCTTGGACAGGCCACCGTAAGCAAGTTTAGTGATGGTGAGATCTTTGTCCGCATTGATGAAAATGTGCGTGGGAATGACGTTTTTGTCATTCAATCTACCTCCTATCCCGGCAACTCGCACATTATGGAACTTCTGATTATGATTGACGCATTGAAACGTGCGTCTGCCGCGAGAATCACTGCGGTGATTCCCTATTATGGCTATGCGCGGCAAGATCGAAAAGATCAGCCCCGCGTCCCGATTTCCGCAAAACTTGTTGCCGATCTTATTGTCACTGCGGGCGCGCACCGTGTATTAACGCTCGATTTACATACAGGCCAGACGCAAGGCTTCTTCAATATACCTGTGGATCACCTCTATGCAACACCTGTTTTTATTGACCACCTTAAAAAGAAGAAATTTAAGAACTTGGTTGTTGTCTCTCCCGATGCGGGCGGTGTGGAACGGGCGAGGGCGTTTGCGAAAAGAATGAATGCCGGATTGGCAATCGTTGATAAACGAAAAGAGGGGCCCAACCAGATTAAGGTTATGAATATCATCGGAGATGTTGCGGGAAAAGAGATTCTGATATTAGACGACATGATTGATACTGCGGGAACATTAACGCAGGCGGCGGAAGCCATTCAGGCAAATCATTCAGGCAAGATAACAGCCGTCTGTACCCATCCGATATTGTCTGGTCCCGCATTAGATCGGCTCAATGCGTCCCCGATTGACCAAATTATTGTCACCAATACGATTCCCTTAAAGGGGGCCGATGAGAAATATAAGAAAATACGGGTGCTCTCCGTAGCACCGCTCTTGGGAGAGGCCATTCGGAGAATTCACAAAGAAACCTCTATAAGTAATCTATTTATATAAGACCCAATCATTAAGGAGATGAAATGCAAAAGGTAGCAATAAACGGTAAGATTCGTGATCAACGGGGAAAAGGGCCTGCGCGGCAGTTGCGGATGGCTGGACAGGTGCCGGCAGTCCTTTACAGTAAAGGGACTTCCATCCTCTATACGCTCAACCCAAAAGAAATTGATAAACTCCTTCAAACGCCTTCGGGTGAAAATAGTCTTATCACGCTTCAGTCTGGCGAGGAGGGGAATCAAGATTCTCGGTTGGCCATTTTAAAGGCGCTTCAACGCGACCCCATCAGAGGTCAGATTCTACACGTTGATCTCTTTGAAATTTCAATCAATGATCCGCTCACGCTTCATGTTCCAATAGAATTTTTTGGTGTTTCCGTTGGGGTGAAGAATGGCGGTATTCTTCAGCACGGTCTTCGCGATTTGGAAATTCGTTGTCTGCCGTCTCTGATCCCCGATACAATTCGACTAGACATCTCTTTGTTGAAACTTGGGGACGCGCTTCATGTTAAAGACCTTTCAATGGCAGAGGGAATCGAGATGATTGCTGATCCTGAAGGCGTGTTGGTCTCTGTGGTCGCACCGATGTCCGAAGCACAGTTACAGGCGATGCTCACCACGGTACCCAAAGATCCAAAAGGCCCCGAGGTGACTTCCGAGAAGGCGAAAGAAGAAGAGGGTAAGCCCGACGCGAAGGGCGCGCCTGCGGCAAAGGGCAAGGGGGGTAAAGAGGAACCCAAAGCAAAGGGTAAGGAAGGCGCTAAGAAGTAGGGTGTTTTGAAACTGCTTGTAGGATTAGGTAATCCGGGGCCTGCGTATGCGGCGACAAAGCATAATGTCGGCTTCTGGGTGATTGATGCCTTTTCTGAAAAGCACGGACTCCCGATCAATAAGCCCTCAAAATTGGGGGAGACTCCCCTTCTGCTTTTCAAGCCACAGACTTTTATGAATCGGTCGGGGGTTGCGGTTGCGCGCGTCCTTGAAAAATTTCAAATGGCGCTATCTGATTTAATTGTGATTCAAGACGATTTGGATATGGACTGCGGAAGGGTTCGTATTCGTACCCAAGGAAGCGCGGGGGGCCATCGGGGTATTGCTTCTATTATTGAACAAACAGGCTCGAATCAATTTCTTCGTGTTAAGATTGGCATTGGCCGCGATGCGCAACAAGATGCGGCGGACTATGTGCTAACCCCGTTTCAACCTGCGGACAAGGAACAGGTTTTAGAGAGTATGCAGAGAGCCATTTCGGCAATCCCCTTTTTGCTTGAGGGAAAAATACCAGAAGCAATGAACCAGACACGGTCTATAAAATGAAATTAGCTTGCGGCCTTGTTGGCCTTCCGAATGTGGGTAAGTCAACCCTGTTTAATGCCTTAACCCGCGCCTCTGCGGCGGTGGCAAATTATCCGTTTTGTACGGTGGATCCGAACGTGGGAATGGTTCCCGTTCCCGATGCGCGATTGCAGATTCTTTCCGACCTTTTCAAGCCCAAAAAAACCACACCAACGACTATTGAGTTTGTGGATATTGCAGGCCTTGTCAAAGGGGCATCGCAAGGAGAGGGCCTGGGCAATCAGTTTTTAGGCCATATCCGTGAAGTCTCGGCCATGGTCCATGTTGTGCGTTGCTTCGATGATTCTGAAACGATCCATGTCAATGGCGTGGTTGACCCCAAGTCAGATATTGAGATTATCGAAACGGAGCTTATTTTAAAAGACCTCGACTCTATTGAAAAGCTTTTGTTGCGTGTAGAGAAAAAATCGCATTCAGGCGATGAGGAGGCGCAAAAAGAGAAAGTTGTTTTAGAGAAATTAAAACAACACCTTTCAAGCGGAAAACCGGCGCGGGGAATTTCCATTTCTGAAAAAGACGAGCCATTTATGAAAAGCCTGTCGCTGTTGACGACCAAGCCTGTTCTTTATGTTGCTAATCTCTCTGAAGCGGATATTGAAAAGGGAAATCACCATTCCGAGCAAGTAGACAAAATTGCGAAAGAGGAAGCAAATTATACAATCCTGATCAGCGGAAAACTAGAGGCTGAAATTGCCACCCTTTCTCCTGATGAAGGCGCCGAGTTCTTAAAAGAACTAGGACTATCCGAATCGTCATTGCCTCGTTTGGTGCATGTCTCTTATCAGATGTTAGGCCTTTCCACCTTTTTCACCGTAGGAGAAGACGAGGTTAGGGCCTGGACGATTCCCAAAGGAACACGCGCCGTGGATGCCGCGGGGCTGATTCATTCCGATATTCAACGCGGCTTTATTCGTGCGGAAGTGACGGCGTATAAAGATGTCGTGGCCTATAAAACGCCCCAAGCCATTAAGGAAAAAGGCCTGCTTCGACTCGAAGGAAAAGAATATATCGTTCAAGACGGCGACTGTATTTATTTCCGATTTAATGTGTAGCGGGGTAGCCGTTCCGCAAATAGGGAATTACCCATGTTGAAGCTCTAAGAAACGCATCTCCCCCCTCTATTTATACGACGTACTTGCTGATCTCCTCTGTATTCCCGTCCGCTAAGTCGCATAAACGGCGGAAGTTCGGAAACATGGCTAGCCAAACATCCTCGCCGACGGTTTCAACAATTTTTTGTTTTACCGTAGGGCGATCAACCAGCTTCTGCTGTTTTAACAAAAAGACGATGTCATCAAAATCTTTTTGCCGGCCCGCATTTAATTTTAGAATGACCATCCATTCAGGAAGCACAACGCGTAAACCATTTGGCATGGACACGGCCTCTTTTAATGCGGCTTTGTAATACTTCTGGTAGCCATCGTTTCTAACAATCCAATCAACAGGAACCGCATACTTTCCAACCTGTAAGGTATAGCTGCCACCGCCAAATGTCAGCTTGTGATTGGGTGTGAGTGACAATTCCTGTGAGGCGATAATATCAACATCTTTGGTGAGTCGTGGACTTCCATAAATGTGCATCGCAAGCCCACCCGCCACGGCCCATTCAATCTCTTCTAGCGCCGCTCGTTGCGCAATTTGCTGAACGGCTTCAATGCCTGTATCGGTCGAAATGGTGGGACTAGCGACATTTTGAACCATCCGATCAATCAGTTGCTGATAGTCATTTTCACTCATAGCGATGCTTAGTTTGCAATCTGTCCTTCCGTCATACGGCGATACTACTCCCCATCGGCACAAAAATCAATTTATGAAACACCCCACTAGCCGCAATCCCGTTGGTCCCCCAACATCTTTTGTATGGCATGGGGAAGCACGGGTAGAAGACACTCCCATCCTTCGGAAACGGCTTTTGGACTGCCCGGCAGATTGATAATCAATGTCTCATTGCGTATTCCGGCAAGTCCGCGTGAGAGTATGGCCATGGGGTTTTTCTGATACCCGTGCATCCGCATCAGCTCTGCCATTCCGGGCATGGGTCGGCGGATAACTTCTTGTGTGGCTTCTGGCGTGACATCGCGCGGGGCGGGGCCTGTTCCTCCCGTGGTCAGAACAAGATTAAGATGTTTGCCATCACAAAATAAAATCAATTGCTCTACAATTTTATCTTTCTCGTCCGGCACAATCTCATAGCAGATAATCTTTCCGGGAAGTGTCTCAACCAAGTGATGCAACAACAGGCCGCTTTTATCTTCTCGCTCCCCCGCCGCACCCTTATCACTAATGGTTAGAATGCCGACTGAAAAGATCATGATGGCTTTTTCCGTGATTTCTTTTCTGCAATTCCAGACTGCCCCGATCTTTTGGTCAGCTCATTTTCAACTTGATCTAATGTAATATCGTGATAACAAAGTGCGACTAAGATGTGATAGAGCAGGTCTGCGGTCTCGTGAATAATCGCAGGTTTATTTTTATTTTTCGCGCTGATGATAAACTCCCCCGCCTCCTCGCAAACTTTCTTTAAGATCAGATCAATGCCTCCTTGAAAGAGCGTACTGGTATACGATTCTGGCGAGGGGTTTTTTCCCCGCTCCAGAATGGTCTCATACAGGGTTTTAGCCGTTTGCATCTCGTTGAAAAAGCAGGAACGACTTCCTGTGTGGCAAGCCACGCCCACTTGCTCGACCTTTACCAATAATGTATCGGAATCGCAATCGGCATAAATCGCCTTGACCTTCTGAATATGGCCGGAGGTTTCCCCCTTTCGCCATAAGGTTTTGCGGGAACGGCTGTAAAAATGCGTCTCGCCCGTCTCGCAGGTTTTGCCAAGCGATTCGCAATTCATGTAGGCAACCATCAAGACCTCTTTTGTTTTATAATCTTGTATGACTGCGGGAATCAGTCCGTTCACAAATTTGAGCGTCTTAATTATTTTTGAAATATTTTTTGTATTGATGGGAGTAAAGTTTTTTTTCATGATTTCCTCACGGGAATCCCATGTTGATTGAGATATTCTTTTGCCTCTGCAATGGTGTATGTTTTGTAATGAAATATAGATGCCGCCAGCACAGCATCGGCACCGCCATCGTTGATGACCTCCAATAGATGTTCTAACTTCCCGGCCCCACCCGATGCAATCACCGGAATGCTGACCGCGTCTGTTATGGCGCGTGTGAGTTTTATATCATAGCCCGTATTCGTGCCGTCCCGATTGATACTGGTTAAAAGAATTTCTCCCGCTCCTAATTCCTCCATTTTTCTTGCCCAGGTCACCGCATCAATTCCCGTCGCCCGTCGCCCCCCATGACTATAGACCTCCCATGTTCCACAGTCCCCAACGGGGAGGCCCGGCCTCTGCGGGGCTGTATCCCCGCTTTCGGCCGGTGCCGCCTTTGCATCTATGGCAACCACAATCGTGGAGCTTCCATACGTTTGTGATGCCTCATAAATGAGTGCGGGATTCTCAATCGCGGCGGTATTGATTGAGACCTTATCGGCTCCGGCAGAAAGCAGTTCTCGCACATCTGCAACCGACCTTACGCCTCCTCCAACCGTCAACGGCATAAAAACCTGTTCGGCTGTGCGGCGCACGATGTCCATTAAAATGGCGCGGCCATCGGAGGAGGCGGTAATATCAAGGAAGCATATCTCGTCCGCGCCCTGCTGTTCATAGTAATGGGCAATGTCCACCGGGTCTCCCGCGTCTTTTAAGTCCACAAACGAAACCCCCTTCACTACGCGGCCGCGCGTTACATCCAGACAAGGGATAATCCGTTTCGCTAACATCTTATTGCTTCTCCAAAAGAAAACTTGCGGCTTCTTTATAAGACAGTTTGCCCGAGTACAGCGCCTTTCCTACAATGGCGCCAGTCACCCCCTTAATCTCGTTGAGCCGTTTAATATCTTCAAGTGTTGTAACCCCTCCCGACGCAATAATGGGGAGATTTACTTTCGCCGCCATTTCTTTAAAGAGCGCGATATTTGGCCCGGCCATCATGCCATCTTTTTCAATATCCGTAAGAATAATCGCCGCAATTCCGCTGTCTTTTATCTGATGTGCCAAGTCAATGGGGTTTTCGTCTAAAAGATCCACCCAGCCCCGAATGGCAACCTTCCCAGCCTTACAATCAATTCCAGCAATTATTTTACCCGGAAATTTTTTCACTGCCGCTTCGAAAACGGCCTTATTTTTCAGAAGTGCTGTTCCAAGCACAACCCATGCAGTGCCAGCAGAAAGATAACCTTCAATTTGCGCAATTTCCCGAATGCCGCCCCCCACCTGAACCGGAATGGGGCAGGACGCGATTATTTCTTTAATCAAATCAAAATGAATTGAGCGGCCTGTAATCGCGCCGTCGAGGTCAACAATATGAAGCCTTTTCGCGCCCTCATCCATCCACCGTTTTGCCGCCGCAAGCGGGTCTTCCGAATAGACAGTCGCCTGATTCATATCGCCTTGAATGAGCCTTACGGCTTGCCCATTTTTAATATCAATGGCTGGAATAATAATCATTTTTTAAGCCCTCTGATTCGCAAAGTTAGAAAGAATGCGAAGCCCCATTGCTTGACTTTTTTCTGGGTGAAACTGGCACGCGAAGATATTATCGCGGGCAATCGCAGAAGGGAATGAAACGCCATACTCGGTTGTTGTTACAACATCATTTTTTTCATTCGGAATGCCATAGTAAGAATGAACAAAATAGAAATACGCATCATGGGGAATTCCCGCAAGCAGTGGCGTTTCTTTCTCGATATGAACTTGGTTCCATCCGATATGGGGGACTTTCAGGGCACCTTTTGGAAAGCGAACGACTTTCCCCGGAATAATATCCATGCCGGGGAAAGAGCCAAATTCCTCTCCTTCGGTAAATAGAATTTGAAGGCCGAGACAAATTCCAAGATAGGGTTTTCCCGATGAAATAGACTGTTTAATTGGTTTTAAAAGATGCAGTTTTGTAAGATTTTTCATACACTCTGAAAATGCCCCCACGCCGGGGACGCAAAGATGCGTTGCAGATGAGACAACATCAGGACTGCTACTAATGATTGCCGAATATCCGCCCTTCTCAAACCCTTTTTGGACAGACCGTAAATTTCCAGAGCCATAGTCTACAATGACAATCTTCATATAGTGGCATATTCTTTGCTTATTAAAAAGGACTGACTATATATTGTCGCATGAAGAGAGATTTGATTCAAGTATTGAATATTATAAATGAAATTTGCTTAAATAGTTCCTTGTGATACAATCACGAGAGGATAGGCAAGAGAGGATTAGGAAGAGAAAAAATGGGAACAAAGGTTTTATATCTCCCCAACGGGATTAAATCTCTTGCTATTGTTGTTTTTACTTTAACCCTTTGGGCTTGTCCGAAACCCCCTCCCCCGCCTCCCGCTCCCGCTCCCGGTGTTTTACAATCAATTGAGATCACCTCGACCCCGAACTCCACCATTGTTGCCTTATTGGGGAAAAAACAATTTTCAGCAGTGGGCCGTTATAGTGATGGGACAACCCTAGGCATAACCGCTTCCGTTATTTGGACGTCCTCCTCTACCACGACTGCCACTGTGGTTGCCGGGCTTGTATCGGGTCTGAATCAGGGAACGACCACATTGAGTGCCGTATTAGACGGTATTCAAGGGACAACCTTATTGACAGTAGCACAACCCACAAGCATTGTGGTGACGCCATCGGCTTCTGTCCTTGATGTTGCGAAAACCCAACAATTTACAGCCACTGGAACATTCAATGGTGGTAGCACACAGGATCTTACGTCCTTCACCACTTGGACATCTTCTTCGCCAAGCGTCGCAACGATTAGCACCACGACCGCCGGATTAGCAACAGGCGTGTCCGTTGGGACAACGACGATTAAGGCAGAGCTAGGTACGGTCGAAGGGTCTACGTCTCTTGAGGTGACCAACGTAAAATCCGTGACTGTTTCACCAGCAAATTCAAGTGTTGTTTCGGGTATAACAAAGCAGTTTAGTGCGACAGCCCAGTTTATTAGTGGCCCAGATCAAGACATAACCTCCACGGCAACATGGAGTTCATCCTCTGCAATTGTAACGATAAACAGTTCTGGGTTGGCCACCGTGGGGGATGCGACGACGACCGTTACCATTACAATTACTGCGGCTTTTCAAGGAAAAACAGGGACGACATCCCTCAAGATTACGCCCTCGGTTTTACAGTCTATTTCTGTTACCCCCCCCAATCCTTTTTCCCTAACGGGTCTAACCCAGCAATTTACAGCGACGGGTCAATATGACAATGGCCCATCACGGGACATCACTGCAAATGTAACATGGGATGTTGCCACTGGAACTTCTGCGACCATTAGTAATACGGTGAGTAATAAAGGGAAGGCAACGGCAGTTGCGGCTGGAGACACCACCATTCGCGCAACCTTTGGAACCATTGTGGGTACCACAACAATGAAAGTTTTTCCGGGCAATGTTACGGCCTTAACTATTATACCCGCCGACACTTCTATTGCAAAGAAAACAAAGCGGCAATTTACAGCGAAAGCCACATTCAATACCGGCGGCACCTATGATGTTACATCATTGGTGGCATGGACATCCACTGCGACATCTACTGCGACGATAGATGTCTCTTCTGGCATAGTGACGGCAGGTTCCTCTGCGGGGACCACAACCATTCAAGCTGTTTTTCCAACAGTGACGACGACAGCGACCACAACCCTGACGGTAACAAATGCCACCCTGACGCAAGTTTCTGTAACCCCTGTTTCCCCCACGATTCATATAGGCATTGCCAAGCAACTCACAGCAACGGGTGCCTTTTTTGACAGCACAACATCCAGTAGCACAACACAAGATTTGGGATTGTCTGTCAGTTGGAGTAGCAGTCAGCCAGCCATTGCGACTGTTGATAACGGCAGTGGTTTGGTAAGCGGTGCAACAGCAGGATCAAGCACGATTACGGCGACGACCAATTTAGCAGGAGAGACGGCACAGACTGGCTCTACTACCGTGACGGTGGATGGTTCAGCGTTACAATCTCTTTCAATTACACCCGTTGACCCAGTTGTCACGGTTGGCACCACGAAACAGTTTAATGTAACGGGTGTATATGATAGCGGTTCTACGGAAGACCTCACCAATTTTGTTGGCTGGAGTTCCTCTGACAACGCAAAGGCAAGCATTAGCGTTACCGGTCTTGCGACTGGTTTGGCGGTTGGGACCAATATAACAATAAAAGCCAGTTTTTCAGACAATTTTTCAACCACCAAAGAGGCCGAAACCTCATTGGAGGTGACGGATGGGGTGTTAACGTCCATTGCGGTTATCCCTGTGACGACTACCTCTATTCCTGCTGGAATCACGCGTCAGTACAAGGCTTTGGGCGTATACGAAAGCGGTTCCACCCAAGACATTACAAAATCCGTTTTTTGGGGATCGTCATCTCCCGCGATAGCGACGGTTAATAATTTAGGATTAGCAGTGGCGATAAGCACAGGGACCACAACCATTCAAGCGACATTCGGCGATGTTTCGGGTACAACCACGCTGGTTGTTAATAGTGCGTCACTCACGGGGATTAGCGTAACACCTTCCTCGTCCACTATTGGGCTTGGAACAACACTCCAATACACAGCAACGGCGACTTATAGTGATTTTTCCACTTTCAATGTGACAGCCTTTTC
>CAYJXH010000001.1:12538-20551 GCA_964373975.1 uncultured Nitrospirota bacterium
ACACAGCAACGGCGACTTATAGTGATTTTTCCACTTTCAATGTGACAGCCTTTTCCAACTGGAGTTCTGCCGATGCCTCGAAGGCTACGGTAGACGCCACTGGCCTTGCAACAGCCACTGGCGTTACGTCAGCATCCATTAATATTTCTGCTAATTTTGGCACTAAGACTGGTTCTGCATCGCTAGGGGTAATACCGTTAAGTCTCGCCAGTATTAGCATAACGCCTGAGAATGAGACCATGCATCAAGGAGAAACCCTGAAATTTAAAGCAGTGGCCGTTTACAATGATCCTGTTATTACGCAGGATTTTACCGATTTTGTGATCTGGCAGGTTGCTAACGTTGCAACGGTTAGCAATTCCGCTGGAAGTAAAGGGGAGGTAACTGCTGTAACGCAAGGAACGGCCACGATTACAGTTGTTTATGGTGCCAACTCTGGAAGCACTACTTTAACGGTAACGAACCCTGTTCCAAGTGATATTGCCATGGGAAAGGATCATACCTGTGTGCGTTTAACAAATGGCAATATGCGATGCTGGGGAAATAATGCTTCAGGGCAGTTAGGAAACGGCACAATGAAAAACGCCAATAGACCGGCGATCGTGAGTGGATCCGGGGTTGCCAGTCTAATGGCCGCAGGCGGTTCTCATACCTGTGCTGTTTTTAGCAATACCACGATAAACTGCTGGGGTAACAATGCAAATGGCCAGTTGGGTACTGGAACAACCACGGCTTCAACAATTCCTATCCGAGTGAGCAGTGTTCTGGGTGCAACCGATATTACAACAGGCGGCTCTCATACCTGTGCTGTATTTGAAAGCGGCGTGGTAAAATGTTGGGGAGCCAATAGTTTTGGCCAGCTTGGAAATAATAGTACCACGCAATCTACGACACCGGTTTCTGTAAGCGGACTGACTGCTCCCGACAAAATCACGGCCGGAACTTCTCATACCTGTGCTCTTTCAGGCGCACTCGTGCAATGTTGGGGGGATAATAGTTCTGGGCAGTTGGGTAGTGGGACGGCCTCTTCCACTGTGCCGGTTTCCGTTCCTCCTTTCGGGTCTTCGCCAACCGCTATTTCTGCGGGCGGAGACCATACCTGTGCGCTTCTTTCTGGTGGGACCGTGAAATGTTGGGGGAAAAACGATGAAGGCCAGTTGGGGGATGGTACTACAACCAATTCGACAAGCCCTGTTTTGGTTTCTGGCATCACGACGGCAACGGCTATTTCTGCCGGAGGCTCGCACACCTGTGCGCTTTTGAGCAGTGGAAAAGTTCAATGTTGGGGAGAAAATAGTTCTGGGCAACTGGGGAATAATAATGCCACAACCACTCCGCAAACGACCCCTGTAACCGTTGTAGTTGATGATGGTGCCGGTACTACTACTGATCTTTCAGGGGTCTCTTCGTTGTCTGCTGGCGGCACTCATACCTGCGCCATGCTTTCAACAATTGGCCAATTGAAATGTTGGGGGGAAAATAAATTTGGACAAGTAGGCAACGGAGAACGGCCCATTTCTAAAAAACCGATAGCGGTGCCGGGCATTACTGATGCTGTCGCAGTGGGAGCGGGACAGCGTTCTACTTGTGTCCTGCAGAGTGGAACCGTATTGTGCCTAGGAGATAATGAATTTGGACAGCTTGGAAATGGAACCAATCTTGCCACAAGCACGCCTTCCTCTGTGGGGGGAATTTCAGGGGCTACCGGTTTAACTGTTGGGCGTTTGCATGCCTGTGCCATTGTTACAGATGGTGCCCTAAAGTGTTGGGGCGCCAACGGGCAGGGCCAGCTTGGGGATAATAGTGGTGCCAACAGTACTACCACGTCGGTTTCTGTAAAGTTGGCGGATGGATCAGGACCACTTCTCAATGCAAAGTCGGTTTCAGCAGGGCAGAACCATACTTGCGCCGTCCTTAATAACAGGTCAGTCCTATGCTGGGGTGAGGGATTACTAGGCCAACTGGGTAATGGTGATGGTTCAGATAAAAGTCTTCCCTTTGTCGTGGATGGTCTTTCATCAGATATTGTTTCGTCTGGAAGGAGTCACACCTGCTCCCTTTCCTCTACTATCGGGAGTGTCGGGAGTGTCTTGTGTTGGGGAAATAATGACTCTGGCCAGTTGGGGGCCGAGACTCCGGATCCGAAATCGCTTGTGCCGATTGGGCCTTTGTCTACCGTTAATGGTGTTGTCCTATCTGCTGGGGGAAAACATAGTTGCGCGATTGCGAATCTTAACGGAGATTTTATTGTAAAGTGTTGGGGTTCAAACGCTTCCGGGCAAATTACTGGCGTGCCGTCAGACAACAATCCGGCTCCTAATACCGTTTTTTCTGCTGGGAATGCGCTGATTGCGAGTTCCTCTGCGCAATCTATCACGGCAGGTCCGAAACACACTTGTGTCGTCCTTCCGGCTGGAACTGTGAATTGTTGGGGTGATAATGAATCTGGACAATTGGGCAATGGCACAACCAACGCAACATCTACGCCGGGATTCGTTAAAGTAAGTGGCCCGAATAGTGCTGATTTAACAGACGTGATCGCGATTGCTACAAGCGGGTCTGATGAAATTGAGGAGGGTGCCCATACCTGTGCCATTATGTCTGGTGGAACAATGCAGTGCTGGGGTGACGGACTCTTCGGACAGATTGGCAGTGCCTTCAAAGCAATTGTGGAACAACCTACGACCGTAGAGGGTCTTTTTTAATTAAGGCCCCTTTGCAGATTTTATGACCTATGAATTAACCTCCGAGTTTTCCCATGCCCTTGATCTTCTTGCCAAGGGAACGGACAATCTTTTTATCACCGGTCGGGCCGGGACGGGGAAATCAACCCTGCTTCAAGCGTTTCGCAGGACAACACCTAAAAATGCAGTGGTTCTAGCGCCAACCGGCGTTGCCGCAGTGAATGTGGGCGGGCAGACCATTCATTCTTTTTTTGGGTTTAAACCCAATGTCACGCCCGAAGGGGTTAAGAAAATCCGAGGGAAAAGGGCAGAGCTTTATAAAAAAATCGAGACAATTATCATTGATGAAGTCTCGATGGTTCGGGCTGATCTCTTGGACGCCGTGGAGCGGTTTTTATTTCTAAACGGAAAAAAACCGGGGGAGCCTTTTGGCGGCGTGCAAATGGTCTTGTTCGGCGATCTGTACCAACTGCCTCCGGTTGTGCAGAGAAAAGAGGAGGATGCTTTTCGGCATCATTACGAGACCCCCTATTTTTTTAGCGCGAAAGCGTTCCCAACGCTTTCGCTGGAATGGATTGAACTCTCAAAAGTTTTCCGTCAGACAGATAGTCAGTTTCTTTCTATCCTCAATCATATTCGCAATCAGACCGTATCAGAGAATGAACTGGCGCAACTGAACAAACAGGTTGTAAGGGCGAATGATCATTTGCCCCTACCGGAGGACTGTATCTTTCTAACGACAACGAATAAACAGGCGATGACCATCAACCTAACCCGCCTTGCGCATCTTCCGGCTTTGTCCTGTTCCTTTTCAGCCATCATTGAAGGGACATTTGAAGAGAACGCATTTCCAACGGCCTCACAGTTAGAATTAAAAGAAGGGGCGCAGGTGATGTTGCTCAATAACGATAGTCTTTCCCGCTGGGTGAATGGAACCCTTGCTAAAATCAAGAAGATAGATATTGAAGGGGAACGCATTTTAATCATTCTGCCCAATGATCGTGAAGAAGAGATTACGCCGTATACATGGGACATGTTTCATTTTTCGGTTGATCCGACTTTGCATCGGCTGGTACCAGTCTCCATTGGAAAATTTACGCAAATGCCGGTGCGGCTTGCTTGGGCGATTACGATTCATAAGAGTCAGGGATTGACGTTTGATAAGGCGGTGATTGACCTGACGCACAGAACCTTTGCGCATGGACAGCTTTATGTGGCGATCAGCAGGTTAAGAACATTAGACGGATTATTTCTAACGCATCCAGTACAAAAAAGAGATATTCTGTTGGACGATCGTATTGTAAAATTCATTACGGAGTATCAGCGCGGCGTGTCTGCGATCAAACAGCCCATGTCGCTGAAAATGGAATTGATAGATGAGGCCATTCGGAAGAAACGTCTTCTGGAAATGGTCTACCTAAAAGATACCGATGAGAAAACCAATAGGAAGGTTCGGCCAATTTCCGTAGGCCAGAAGATATATCAAGGACTGCCCTACATCGGTCTTTTGGCCTATTGTCACAACATTGGAGAAGAACGCACATTCCGCGTGGACCGCATTTTAGAAATGGCCGTTATGGAGGGGTAGCCCTCTCCCGCGTGTGGGAGAGGGAGACATTTGACGGTTTATGAAGGAGATGATAGAATTGGATTAGTGAGTTAGGTCAGAAACATTTTGAGTGGAGACGAAGATGAAAAAACTTTCTGAACATTTTGGCGCGGGAGACAAAGAGTTGAAGATCGCCGAGTACGAACGCGAGATTGAGAAACTGCTGATCCAGACTTCCGCGATGGAGGAGGAACTTGTAGCGTTGCGTCAATCGCGGGCAGGTTTATCACAAGCACTAAAACAAAACGAAAGACTAACCGGGGCTTTGGTCGAGGCCAAAAATCATATTGATGCCCTTAAAAAAGAGGTTGAAAAACTAACGGCCCCTCCTGCAACGTATGCCATCTACGCAGGCCCCGAAGGAGACGGAACCGTCTCTGTGATTGTATCGGGACGGAAGATGAAGGTGAATCTGCATCCCGATATTTCTATTAAAGATTTAAAGCGAGGACAACAGGTCATTCTCAATGAAGCCTTAAATGCCATTGAAGTGCGTCCCTTTGAGACGCAAGGGGAGGTGGTGTTCCTCAAAGACCTCTTGGGAGAAGGACGCGCCATTGTCACATTGCGGTCTGATGAGGATCGCGTTGTAACGTTGTCTGAACCGATGATGGAGATGTATCTTTCTGTGGGGGACAATCTTCTTTACGATGAAGCGTCTGGGTTTATCTTAGAGAAACTCCCAAAATCGGATGTGGGGGAAGTGATTATCGAGGAAATCCCAGATGTCACTTACGCAAATATCGGCGGGCTTTCGGTTCAGTTAGAGCAGATTCGCGATGCCGTGGAACTGCCGTTTCTCTATCCAGAGCTTTACGCAGAACATAAACTCTCCGCGCCAAAAGGGGTTTTGTTGTATGGCCCTCCCGGATGCGGAAAGACACTCATCGCGAAAGCGGTTGCAAGCTCTATTGGCGCGAAGCTTAAGGGTCGGTCGGGAAACGAGGTGCGCAATTTCTTTCTGCATGTAAAGGGGCCGGAGCTTTTGAATAAATATGTTGGCGAGAGCGAACGGAAGATTCGTGAAATCTTTAAAAAGGCGCAGGAACATGCCGAAGAGGGAAATCCGGTGATTATCTTCTTTGACGAAATGGACGCCCTTTTTAGAACGCGGGGAACCGGCATTTCGTCTGATACCGAATCCACCATCGTTCCGCAGTTTCTTTCTGAAATAGATGGTTTGGAAAAGCTAAAAAACGTCATTATTATTGGGGCATCCAATCGGCAAGACCTTTTAGACCCTGCAATTATGCGCCCCGGACGATTAGATGTGAAGATTAAAATCGAACGCCCGGATGAAGCGGGCGCACGCGATATCTTCCTGAAATATCTGACACCTGACCTGCCGTTTCATCCCGATGCGGTTGCCGAGAGTAACGGTGATCTCCAAGAGATGGTCTCCAAAATGATTGATAATGCGGTTTCAGAGATGTATGGAAAGAAAGAAGAAAATAAGTTTTTAGAGGTTACTTATGCCAACGGAGAACGGGAGATATTTTACTTTAAAGATTTCTCTTCTGGCGCCATGATTGAGGGGATTGTCGCGCGGGCCAAAAAGTATGCGGTAAAACGTGCGATTGACACCAAGGTCAAAGGAATTAAGGCAGAGGATATTAAGCAGGCGATCCGCGACGAATTCAAAGAAAATGAAGACCTTCCCAATACCACCAACCCCGATGATTGGGCGAAAATCTCTGGAAAAAAAGGAGAGAAGATTGTTCATATTCGCACGATAGCAGGACAGGATGGGGGCGTGGCGAAGTCCATTGAGACCATTACGACGGGACATTATCTTTAAATGAACAAGATTATGGGGACAGAGACCGAGTTTGGTATTGTCTTAAAAGGGGAAGGCAGAACCGACGCGGTCACCAGCTCAATGTTCTTGGTTAATAGCTATCCGTATTCCCCGGCTTCCGCGCCCCTTTGGGATTACGAAAATGAAAATCCTCTTTTAGACGCGCGGGGTTTTGAGGCCGACGGAGAACGAGAACGCCCCGGTTCCGACTACAATAAACTGCTCAATAAGCCATTGCTCAATGGCGGGCGTTTCTATGTGGATGGCGCGCATCCTGAATATTCAACGCCCGAATGCAATGATCCCAAGGAATTGGTCTTATACGAAAAGGCGGGAGAGCGCATCTTAGAGCTTTCCGTTGAGTTTGCTAATCGCAGAAAGCAAGGCCAAGGCGGTGCGACCCCTGCAAGAGGCGCGACCTCCGCGAGCCGTTTTTCGGTTTATAAAAACAATACCGATCATAAGGGAAATAGCTATGGCTATCATGAAAATTATCTCGTAGACCGCGCGGTTCCTTTTGACAAACTCTCTTCCCAACTCATTCCTTTTCTGGTCACCCGTCAGATATTTACAGGCTCTGGCAAGGTGGGTTCCGATATGAAGGGCGACGCCGTTTCATATCAAATTTCGCAACGGGCCGATTTTTTCGAGGTGCTCGTTGATCTGAACACCATGGTCAAACGCCCCATTATCAATACGCGGGACGAACCGCATGCCGATCCAAAACGATTCCGAAGACTGCATGTTATTGTGGGAGACGCCAATATGTCGGAGACGACCACTTATTTAAAAGTCGGCACAATGGCGTTGGTCTTGACGATGATTGAAGAAGGCCGGGAGGTTAAAGGGGTGGAGTTAGATAATGCCGTTTGCAGTATGAAGGATGTCTCTCGAGATCTTACGGTCAAAGAAAAGATTCGTTTAAGTCGGGGCGTGTCGTGGAGCGCGATAGAAATTCAAAAAGAATATCTTTCTGCCGCAAAGGCACACTTTGCAAAAAGCCCTGATCCTGTTACGCAAGAAATTTTAGAACGATGGCAAACTGTTTTAGATAAATTACAACAAGATCCACGGCAACTGGTACGCGAGATTGATTGGATTATCAAACGGGAGCTGATTGAATCGTATATGAAACGTCATGACTGCGGGTGGAAAGACCCTCGTGTTACGATGATGGACTTGCAATATCATGATGTGGTGCAGGACAAAGGGCTTTATTATGCGTTGGAACGAGGGGGTCATGTAGACCGATTTCTTACAGATCAAGCGATCGTGGCCGCGCAAGACCTCCCGCCGGAAGGATCGCGTGCCTACTTTAGGGGGACATGCCTCAAAAAATTCCAAAAAGAAATTTACGCGACAAGCTGGACAACTGTTTTGTTTAATATGGGCAATGGTGTGATTAAAAAGGTTCCCCTGATGGACCCCTTCAAGGGAGATAAAGAACGGGTCGGCCCTATCATAGAAAAGGCGAAGACCGTGGAAGAACTGTTATCGTTGCTTGCGGGGTAAGAGGAGGATTTAAACATGTCGAAACAAGTTCGAAAAGGTGAAAAGAAAAAAGAGTCCGATAAAAAAGAGGAGGTCGCGTCCAATCCGGAGGTGACTAAAAAGGGAGACAAATTAAAAGAAGACATGGATAAGCTCATGGACGAAATTGACGATGTGTTAGAAGAAAACGCCGAGGAGTTCGTGAAGAATTATGTCCAGAAAGGAGGGGAGTAACATTTTACAATATAACGGTTCCGAATCGAGTTTTCACCAATTATTAAGTGACACCTTTCCATCTTATTTTACCGCCACACCTATAGAGGGTGACGCGTCTCGCCGTGGTTCCCCGCTGTCTGTTCCTCATGGAACAACCGTGCTTGCGTTACGATTTTTAGAGGGGGTTATTGTTGCCGGTGACCGGAGGGCAACCG
>CAYJXH010000001.1:20651-23380 GCA_964373975.1 uncultured Nitrospirota bacterium
CTTGCGTTACGATTTTTAGAGGGGGTTATTGTTGCCGGTGACCGGAGGGCAACCGAAGGATATTCTATTGCGGAGCGCCGCATTGAAAAGGTGCACGCGGTGGATGAGACTTCTGTTATGGCCATAGCGGGTGCGGCTGGCCCTTGCATGGAAATGATTCGTCTTCTGCGCGTGGAGCTAGAGCATTACGAAAAGATAGAGGGGTTGAAGCTTTCGATGGAGGGTAAAGCCAGTAAACTTGCGGGAATGATTAAGGCGAATCTCCCGATGGCGATGCAGGGGTTGGTGGTGATGCCCCTTTTTGCAGGGTATGATGCGAAACGGCAAAGCTGTCGCATTTATAAATACGATGTCGCCGGAGGCCAATACGAAGAGGCGGAATATTACGCAATTGGATCGGGCGGAAAAGATGCGCGCGGTTCTATGAAAAAGATTTTCAAAAAGGATATGACGCGTGACGAGGCAATTTGTATTGCCGTAGAAGCGCTCTATGATGCCGCAGAATCCGATGTCGCTACGGGCGGCCCTGATTTAATTCGAGGCATTTTCCCCACGGTAAAGGTCATTACCAAAGACGGCGTGACATCGCTTTCAGATGATGAATTGCGCGTGAAACTCAATCAACTTATTTCTCAACAACAAGGAGGATAGAAGAATGCCGACGCCTTATTATGTTTCTCCCGAACAAATGATGCAAGATAAGGCGGAGTACGCCAAAAAGGGGATTGCAAAGGGAAGATCCCTTGTGGTCATGGAATATAATCAGGGGATTGTTTTGGTTGCGGATAATCCGAGCTCGCTTTATAAAATCTCGGAGGTCTACGACCGCATTGCGTTTGCAGGCGCGGGCAGATACAGTGAGTTTGAGAACTTGCGAAAGTCTGGAATTCGACATGCCGACATGAAGGGGTTTATTTATAGCCGCGACGATGTCAATGCGAAATCGCTTGTGAATGCCTACTCGCAGGCGTTGGGAACTGTTTTTAGTCAGGAGACGAAACCGCTGGAGGTGGAGATTCTCGTGATGGCCGTGGGAATAGGAGATGCCCCAAACGAGATCTATCGGGTTTCTTTTGACGGGTCCATCTTTGAAGAAAAGAGGTTCACGGTTATTGGCGGGAAGTCCGAAGCCGTTCTGACCAAACTCAAAAGTATTTACACCGCTTCTCCTTCTGCGTCTTCGTTGGGTGAGGTTATTGTGTCTTGCGTTTCGGCCATGGGGGATGTGAATGGTCAAAAGTTAAGCCACGAAGGTCTGGAAGTGGCGATTCTTTCTAAATCAGAAACAGGGCGAGTGTTTCACCGCCTGCCACAATCAGAGTTATCGCAATATCTCAATCCGGAAAAATGAAAAACCGGATTTTTGGACTTGAAAATGAGTATGGCCTGATTTTTTCTCCGGCAGGGAAGGTCTATCTTCCGATGGAGAAAATCTTAGGCTACATCTTCGACGGCCTTATTCCCAATAGCTGGCCTTCTAACGCTTTTCTTTGCAACGGGGCGCGATTTTATCAAGACACTGGATGTCATCCAGAATACGCCACGCCCGAATGCGATAATGTTTTTGATCTGGTGGTGCATGACAAGGCCGGAGAGCGTATTTTGGAATCGTGTCTCCCCACAGCCGAACAGCGACTGAAAGAAGAAGGGTTGTCCGGAACGATCTCTATTTATAAAAACAATACCGACTCGATGGGCAACACTTATGGCTGTCACGAAAACTATTTGATTCGACGGGATATTGATTTTTGGAAAGTGGCTGAACAGCTTATCCCATTTTTTGTGACCCGCGTTATTTACATCGGGACGGGGAAGGTCTTAAAAAGTTCAGGAAAGTGTCATTATTTTATCTCCCAACGGGCACAGCATATCCATGAAAAGACCAGCTCTTCAACCACTTCTTCGCGCAGTATTATCAATACGCGGGACGAGCCACATGCCGACGCGGAAAAATATCGCCGCCTCCATATTATTGTGGGCGATTCCAATATGTCGGAATACGCAACCTATCTTAAGGTGGGGACCACGGCGTTAATCCTTTCTATGATTGAAGCGGGTTTTTTAGTCTCTGGAATGACACTGGAAGATCCGGTAAAAGCGATGCGGGATATATCAAGAGACTTAACGCTTAAAAAAAGAGTTCGGCTGGAAAACGGAAAGGAATACACGGCCATTGAGATTCAACGGGTGTATCTTGCGGCAGTCAAAGAATATCTTGATTCAGAAGAAAAGAACGTAACGACGCTTGCGGATCAGGATGCCCAAGAGATTGTAGAACAATGGGAGTATGTATTAGATACATTAGAAGATGATCCTGACGAATTGTCTGGGGAGATTGACTGGGTGACTAAAAAAGGGTTAATTGAATCTTTTATGGAGAAAAAAGATTGCGCAATTGACGATCCCCGTGTTGCGATGATAGACCTCCAATATCACGATATTAACCGAGAGAAAGGGCTGTATTATCTTTTGTCGAAAAAGGATATTATACAAAAAATTGCGACCGAGGCGGATATACAACATGCCATGGAGAATCCTCCCGAGACCACACGCGCCAAGATTCGAGGGGATTTTATCCGTTTTGCGAAGGCGAAAAATCGCTCTTACACAGTAGACTGGACCTATCTTAAACTAAACGGATACTGGGAAGAAACCATTCTCTGCATGGACCCGTTTGCCTCTTCCAACCCCAGATTAAAGGCCCTCATTGCCGCGGCGACGCCTCATAA
>CAYJXH010000001.1:23480-24700 GCA_964373975.1 uncultured Nitrospirota bacterium
AGAGCACTCCCACTACCGTCTCTGATCGGCTTTTCCCATTGTACGATTATCAGGCCGAAGGGGAAGACCGCTCGCTTGCCTTGATCGGTGTTTCTGATTTTTCCATCTATCAGCATGTCCTCACCCCGACGCAAACCCGCTACCATGTTTTCCCTGTCTATGACTATCGCCACGATCAGATAAAAGAAGAAACAAAATGGAGCATCCTTTTGCTTTATCAACATCTAACAACCCCTACGCTTATTTCCGACGCTCTCTTTCCCTTGTACAACTATAACAACTTGAAGCAACAAGAATGGCAGATCGGCATTTTGGGATACTCGCCTTTGTCGCTTTATTTCCATCAAGAGACCCCTTCCTTGACCGTTGACCGCCTCTTCCCTTTATATGGATATCGGAATTTCGGACAGGACAAACGCCGTTTTTCGATGTTGGGCTTTCCACCAACTGATACCTGGTTTACGTGGGCACTCTATGAACACACCTCCTCCCCAACAATTACTTCCGATCGGTTCTTTCCTTTCTACCGATATTCCCGAAATCACCAAACCGATGAACTGCAATGGGACGCCCTCCTTATCTACCAGCATCAGCAGACTCCCCTCTATACCAAAGATGCCTTTCTCCCGCTCTACCACTACGAAAACGATCTTGCGCAAAAAAAATGGCACCTTGGTTTAATTGGTATGCCTCCATTCACCCTCTTTCGACAGGAGGAATCTCATAAGGAGACCAGCGGCTATCTCTTTCCGATCTATGGATATCAGAACACCGGGGCAGCCCGCCGCATCTCGCTTCTAGGGCTTCCGCCTATTGACGGATTTCCTGCCCTATCCCTTTACGAACATGGGTCGGAGGCTGGCCGGGTGCTCGACCGCTTTTCCCCTGTCTATCTCTATCAGCACGACGATCGCACTGATACGACAAACCTCAACATTCTCGTGCTTTATAACCATTATGCTACGCCAAAGCGCGTTGATGACTTCTTTTTCCCCCTTTACAGCTTTGAGAAAGAAGTCCTTAAAACCGAATTCTCTCTGATTGGCTACAAGGGATTCTCCCTGCTTTACTATGCAACGACCCCCTCAACCCTGTCTCATCACCTCTTCCCCTTGTATTACTATAGTAACGACCGTCTCAACGACAAAACGTCTATTCGTGCCTTCCTCCTCTACGGACACCAATCTACACCGACATCAACCCATGATAGCCTCTTCCCC
>CAYJXH010000002.1:0-7297 GCA_964373975.1 uncultured Nitrospirota bacterium
ATTTTTCAGATAGCGATCCGAATGCCGTCAATCCCGGCGGCATTCCAATTTTCCGAGGGTGCACGGTAATCGGCGGCGTCGGGATTGCCGGAGTTTCCGCAGATTTGGCCGAGTCTGCCGCCTTGGCTGCTATTTCATCCTTCCCACCTAGCGTTTTTCCCCCGGGGGTGGTTGTTGTCGAGGGCATAAGACTTCCATTTGTAAAACAAAGCCCCGCCCCGGCAGGGACTGCTTCTCTTGGGTCTTTCTCTATAGGGCCGTTTGCCGGTGAATCGGCACCTGATGGGTATCTCGCAGGGCCTGTGGGAACAAGCACAGATTTAGGTTTAACAGAGCAGGAAGTTAAGCAAATTGTTGACCAATCTATTGCCGTTGCGGGAAGAACACGCGCCGTGATTCGTCTCCCGATGGGGTTGACCACCCGCATGACCATTGCTGTCAGCGATCTAAACGGAAACATTCTAGCACTGAATCGAATGCCCGACAGCACTATTTTTAGTATTGATGTCGCCGTGGCAAAGGCGCGAAACGTTGTCTACTTCAGCGGCTCTGATCCTTTGCGTTCTACGGACTTACCGGGAGTTCCTGTAGGAACTGCCGTCACCAATCGAACGATCAGCTTTGGAAGTCAGCCGCTCTATCCGCCCGGTATTGACGGCACGGCAGAAGGCCCTTTCGCAAAGTTATTTAAAGACGACAAAATAAAGGCTTGCTCGCTGGGAAGTCAAACATCAAATCCCCTCAATCAGAATGGAATTGTTTTTTTCCCGGGTAGTCTTCCCCTATATAAAAATGGCGTCCTCATTGGTGGACTCGGCGTGAGCGGCGATGGCGTCGAACAGGATGATTACGTCTCGTGGCATGGCGCACAAGGTTTTCAACCTGCCGAGGCGATTCACGCCGACCAAGTCTCAATCGGCGGGGCGCGATTACCATTTATTAAATTCCCCAGAAATCCAGAGGCACGATGAAGAAATTCAAATTCCTTCTGGTTCTTTTATTGTTACCCTTACATCTGTTCGCAGGGGTCATATCCCCTGTCTTTGCAGAAGAAGAAAATAAAGACAACAAGACTGCCGAGGGCGATTTCACCCCCTATCCAGACCGTTGGCGCATTGTTCCTCCCCCATACGAGCTTTCTGTGCATGGAAGCCCTCTTGATCCTTACAATCAAAACACGCTCAAGGGGGACAGGCCCATTTTTGGACAAGATATTTTTCTAACGGTAACGGGCGTATCGGACACTTTATTGGAATATCGCACTTTGCCCACCCCAAGCGGTGCAAGCGCCGCGTCCCCCAACAGCATGAATTTCTTTGGGGATTCAACCCAGTTTTTCATCAATCAAAATTTCAGTCTATCGTTAGACTTATTTAAAGGCAGAACGGCGTTTAAACCGTTTGATTGGCGTATTAAGACAACCCTCATTGCCAACTTAAATCAAATCAACACGAAGGAGCGCGGCATTGTAAAGCCCGATGTTAGAAGGGGAACGGATCGAGATGATTCTTTTTTTGCCGTACAAGAACTTTTCCTAGAGGTGCACCTTGCGGACATTAGCCCAAACTATGATTTTATCTCGCTACGCGCAGGGCTACAGCCTTTCAGCAGTGATTTTAAGGGGTTTATCTTTACAGACACCAACATGGGTATTCGTTTTTTCGGCAACCTACAGTCTAACCGCAATCAGTACAATCTTGCATTTTTTGATCAACGCGAAAAAGATACAAACAGCGGCCTGAATACCTCCGACGCGCGCGGTCAAGAGATTGGGATTGTCAATTTTTACAGACAAGACTTTGGGGTCAAAGGTTATACGACACAGGTTAGCGTACATCATTTGAAGGACGATCCTGATTTTGAATTTGATGAAAACGACAGACTGTCTAGGCCCGATGCGGTTGGGGCTTTTACGCCACACGAAATAAAAGCGACTTACTACGGATGGGCAGGATCAGGACATATTGGTATCATCAATATCGAACATGCGTTCTACTATGCAGATGGAGACGATGACAAAAACCCCATTTCAGCGCGTGCGGTTGACATTAAGGCTAAAATGGCCACCATTGAGTTATCTTATGACCGTGACTGGTTTCGTCCGAAAGTCTCGTATTTTTATGCTTCGGGGGATGACGATCCAAACGATGGGGATGCCGAGGGATTTGATGCCATTTTCGATAGTCCCTCTTTTGCGGGAGGAGGCTTTAGTTTTTGGAACCGAATGGGAATCGGTCTTGCTGGAACAGGGGTTACGCTGGTGAGTCGGGGAAGCCTTCTCCCCTCTTTACGGAGCAGTAAAGAAGAGGGGCAACCCAACTTTGTCAATCCGGGCCTGCATCTTGTCAATGCGGGCATTGATCTTGACCTAACGCCAAAACTAAAAGGAATACTGAATGTAAATTATCTTTGGTTTGACAAGACAGAGGTGTTGGAGTTTTTATTATTTCAGTCCACGATTGAAAAAGAGATTGGCCTTGATGTCAGTTTCGGAATGCGGTATCGGCCTTATCTTAATAATAACATCGTTTGCATCTTCGGCATTGCAAGTTTTCTTCCGGGCAATGGGTTTGCACAAATTTACGAATCGAAAAAGAGCTTGAATACGGCATTTACAAATGTCACGTTTCTCTTCTGAAGGATGAAAAAATGACAAAGATCGATAGGCATATCATTCGCCGTGGCCGCGCCACGGGAACATTTCTTTTGGTTGTTTTGGCTTATTTCGTTCTGGGTTCCCACAATCGGGCTTCTTCGCAAACGGAGAAACATCCACTGATGGGCCAGTCTCAAGCGGAAGTCAATCGCAAAGATACAGGCTGTTTGGGCTGTCACACAGGGATTGAACCCATGCATGTCTCCACTGCCGTGCGGCTAGGTTGCGTAGATTGTCACGGCGGGAATAGCGATGTTTCTGTCCCTACTGCCCTTTTGAATGTTCCAACTTCACCAGAATATGATCGGCTTAAAAATAAGGCGCATGTCTTACCGAAATTCCCAAAAAGATGGCAGGATAATGGAAAATATAGCGCGGCCAATCCAAAAGGAAGTTACACCCAATTACTTACGGAGTCGCCTGAATTTGTGAAATTTATCAATCCGGGTGATTTGCGTGTTGCGCAGGAAGTCTGTGGCATGTGCCACCAAGAGGAAGTGAATAACGTCCGAAAAAGTACCATGACCACCTCTTCGGTCTTTTGGGCTGCGGCACCCTACGCCAATGGAATTGTCTCCACAAAATATGCAATTTTTGGTGAAAGCTACGGGCGAGACGGGATTCCGCAAATGCTTAAACCGCTTGCGCCATTAACAGAAGAACAAATTAAAAAAGGAGCGCTTCCATTCCTACTCCCTCTACCGCGTTGGGAGGTTACACAACCGGGAGACAATTTTAGGGCATTTGAAGATGGCGGCCTAACACAATCTTCTGCATTTCCAGAAATCGGAAATCCAAATCCGCAGGATGAAGGGGGAAAGCCCGATATAAGATTAAGTAATCGCGGATTAGGAACCGGATTAAGAGTTAGCATTCCGCTTTTGAATATGCACAAGACGCGCCTGAACGATCCGCATCTCTCCTTCCTCGGCACAAACGATCATCCGGGAGATTTTCGATCGAGTGGCTGCACGGCCTGTCATGTTGTGTATGCCAATGATCGCGATCCACAGCACTCTGGCCCTTACGCCGCATCGGGGCATTTAGGCCAAAGTCAGTCGGGCGATAAAACGATTCCAAAAGGGGTTTCCGGACATCCCATTCGTCACCAACTCACGCGAGCGATTCCCTCGAGTCAGTGTATGGTCTGTCACATGCATCAGCCGAATTCTTTTATCAATACTTACTATGGCTATAACATGTGGGATTATGAAACAGACGGCGCTTTTTTATGGCCAAAAGAGCAGAAAAATCCTACCGAAAAAGAACGGCGAAAAAGTCTTGATCACAATCCGGAAGAAGCCGCGGCAAAAGGGCTTTGGACTGATCCTGACTTTTTGGCCAAGGTCAGCGAGTTGAATCCACAATTAAAAGAAACGCAATTTGCCGACTATCACGGACATGGCTGGGTTTTTCAAGCAACACTAAAACGAGATCGCAAAGGGAATCTTTTAGACAAAGACGGGAAGGTCGTTCCGTTTGATGATCCTCTCCGTATGCAAAAATCGGTTCATTTGAAAGACATTCATCTTGAACGCGGAATGCACTGCGTAGACTGTCATTTTAAAACAGACAGCCACGGCAATGGAAATCTTGTGGGTGAATACGGGAATGCCATTGAGATTGGTTGTGAAGACTGCCACGGCACAACTAAGTCAAAATCTACATTGAAAACTTCTGGGCCTGCGGCAATCGAAGGGGCAGACAATCTCCTCTTGGGGGTAACACCTTCTGAAGACAAAAGATTTGTTTGGCGCAGAGGAAAACTCATTCAACGCTCTATGCTAGACAAAGAGAAGGAATGGATCGTTCCACAGGTGATTGATACGATTACCCCCGGAAATCCAGACTACAATGAAAAAGCGCATTTTGCAAAAACAATCAAAAAGGGTGGCACGGCCACTGCGGGTGGCTCGGCTACTGCAGGTGACACATCCACGGCAGGGGAAATAGCGTGGGGAGACGGCACCATTTCTGAATCACTGTTGGCCCATTCAACAACAGACAAAATGACTTGTTATGCCTGCCATTCTTCATGGATGACCTCCTGTTTTGGCTGTCACTTACCCCAGCAAGCCAATCAAAAGTCGGACGTTCAGCATTTTGAAGGCGGGTCAACACGTCAATACAGTTCTTATAATCCGCAGGTTGTGCGCAGTGATATTTTTATGTTGGGGATTAACGGCACCAATAAGGGAAATAAAGTCTCGCCCGTTCGTTCATCTAGCGCATTGAGCCTTAGCTCTGTCAATACAAACAGGCAACGATTTTATACGCAACAGCCTACGATATCGGCGCCGGGATTTAGCGGGCAGGCATTCAATTCCCATATTCCTCACACCGTGCGTGGAACAGAGACAAAAGCGTGTACCGACTGTCATCTCTCTTCTGAAAACGACAACAACGCATGGATGACCCAGTTGCTCATGCTCGGCACCAATTTTGTTAATTTCATGGGACGCTTTGCATGGATCGCGGAAGGAAAAGCAGGGATTTCTGCCGTGGGCGTGACAGAATGGGATGAGCCGCAAGCGGTGTTTGGCAGTTTTTTACACAACCTGGCCTATCCTGACAACTGGCAAAAACATCAAAATAAAGGAATGAAACTGACGGAAGCGCATGGTCACCATGCGGGAGGGGAAGCGAGAAGCCTTGTTAAACGCGGGGAATATCTTTTTGCGGCGTTGGGGTCTAAAGGTTTCGAGGTTTTTGATATCGCCAATGTAGACAACAAAGATTTTTCCGAGCGCATCGTCACTGCCCCGGTTTCTCCATTCGGACAAAGAACGTATGTCAGAAGTCGTTATGCTACGGCGGTCGCTCTCCCCGTCAATATGCCGATTGCCCCTGGCCGAAAGTCATTGCCTGAAAATCAGGAACAGGGAATACACCCAATCTATCATTATGCTTATTTCACGGACCGTGAAGAAGGATTGATCTTGGTTAATGTGGACACGCTGTCTGATCGCGATCCAACCAACAACTTTTTGAAACGGGCTTTAACCTTCAACCCGGAAGGCAAGCTCACGGGGGCTGAAAATTTAGTCATTGCGGGAAACACGCTTTATATCGTGGGTCAACGGGGTCTGATTGTCATTGATATCGCCGATCCAATGAACCCCCATATTCTCGCGGAAATGGCTTCTTTTATAAAACCAACATCGGTTACCATCCAGTTTCGTTATGCGTTTGTCACGGACAATGAAGGCCTGAAAATTATTGACGTTACCCATCCAAAATCGCTCAAAGAAGTTGCACAGGTTCCAATCAAAGAAGCACAGAATGTTTATGTGGCCCGTACTTATGCGTATGTAGCCGCCGGAAAAAATGGCGTTGTGATTGTGGATGTCGAAAATCCAGAAAAGCCTTTCATAGACCAGACGTATAAGAATGAGGACAGCGATACGCGTGATATTAAAATCGCCTCGACCAATGCCAGTCTCTACGCTTATGTGGCAGACGGGAAAAATGGATTGAAAGTGCTTCAGCTCACTTCTCCCCCAACCACGCCGGGCTACTTAGGATTTAGTCCGCGGCCTGCTCCAAAATTGATTGCGACCTATCTTACAAAAGGTCCTGCCCAAGCGATTGCAAAAGCACTGGATCGGGATCGCGCAGTGGATGAAAGCGGCAATCAGGTGGCCGTTTTCAATCGAATTGGGGCAAGACCCTTTCGGCTCGATGAAATGCAAAAACTTTATCTGCGAAACGGAGACCTCTACAAGGTTTCAAACAAGCCCACGACCTCACCGAGTCCAAAATGAGCAAAAGCATCCTCGTTTTATTCATACTGGCGATTGCGTCTTCCGTCATTGCGCAGTCAGCGTTTCAGACGATTGGGCCGATCGGCTGTGGCGTTGGGAAAAACAATTGTCATAGCACCGAAGACCCCAAGATGATTGATAAACACAAAAACGCAATTGACAATATGATGGGAAGTGACAATCTGGCGGCCTATACAGAAAAGGCTGGGGTTGATCTCAAAGGCGTTCTGATCGGAAAGAATATCTGTATGTCTTGCCATGGAACGGTTCTCTCGGGAAAGGAAACAAAGGAGGTCGAGGAAGGCGTGGCTTGCGAGAGCTGTCATGGGGCTGGGAGCGGGTACAAAGGGCCTCATGGGGAACGCCTCCCCACCGAGAAAAAGGGGGATCCAAATCGTTCTGGATATACCCAGTCTCTTTCGTTGGGATTGATCAATTTAAAAAACATTGCAACAAGAGCAGAAGCCTGTGTCCGCTGTCATTACATTACCGATCAGCGCGTCCTTGCCTCCGGTCATCCTGATGGGTCGAAGTTTAATTATCTGGCTGGAATGAAATCGGTGGCAAAACATTGGACGACCCATGCAATCACCGACGCCGATCTAAACAAAGATTCCTTTAGTGCCGCAAAAAAAGGTAAAGGCACAACAGGACAGGTGATGGCAGTGAAAAACATTCCTGCCCCACAACAAGCACCCCCCCCGCCTCCCGTTGTCTCCACACCACCCAAGGCATCCGCGCCCACGCCCGCGCCCGCGCCAGCACCAGCACCAGCACTGCCTCCTATACCGCAAGCCATGGCACCAGCAGTGCCTGTGCCTGTGCCAGCGACCCTGTTGCCGGCAAAGGTCATGACAGCACCGCCCCCACCTGTTGT
>CAYJXH010000002.1:7397-12491 GCA_964373975.1 uncultured Nitrospirota bacterium
TGCCAGCGACCCTGTTGCCGGCAAAGGTCATGACAGCACCGCCCCCACCTGTTGTCTCGAAAGCAAACCTCAAGGCGTCAGTGCCCGTGGAACCCATGGTTACGGTAATCTCCCCTCTGCCGCCTCCCACGGCCCCGATTGATCTGCCCCCCTTTCCAGAGATCGAGGGTAAAAAACTTTCCGAGATTCTTGTTGTTTTGAAAAAACGGATTGAGCTTTTATATGAAAAAACAAGGTAATAAAACAGAGAACACCTCTGATCTCTATCAGGACCGCTGGTCATCGTACGGGGAGAATACCGGTATCATTGAGATTTCCGAAAAGCCAACGGCCTTGCAGTTACAGCAGTTTGAACTCTTTGCGGAATACGATCAGGCATTCCTTGAGAAAATAAGCCCCGACATTTCTATCGCAATCTGGAAACCTAATGCAGTCTTATTTGAAGAAGGAAGCTATATCAATCTTGCTTTTTATATTGCGAAGGGCAGTGTTGCCGTATCACTCCAAAAAAACGGACACTCTGCGCTAGGGCTTCCAATCTTCGATTCCGAAAGAACCGTGGCCATGACCAGAGAAAGCCTCGTCCGTCCCCAAGATTCACAAGACCAAACGGTTTTTCAGGCGCAGATTGCAAAACAAAAATCTTCAAAAAATCCCAAGGCCTTTCTCTCCAGCATTGATATTGATCTTCCGTTTGGGGGTTCACAGATATTGAACGAGGGAGAGATTTTTGGAGAAATTGGGGCATTGAGCGGCTGGCCCCAGTCCGTCACGGCAAGAACAAAATCAGAATGTCGTCTTGTGCAGATTCGTATTCCAGCCCTTCGCATGATGCGTCGAAAATCGGCCGCATTAAAAAATAGACTCAATCAGCTCTATAAAGAACGGTCTTTGCTTTCTCAACTTCAAGCCACACCTTTATTACAGGGATGCACAGAGACATTTCTTAAAACATTGATGACGCAAGTGGAACTTGTGTCGTGTGATCCCGATGAAATCATCGCCAAAGAGGGGGAACCCTCTGGTGATTTTTTTATTGTCCGATCTGGCTTTGTGAAGCTGTCCAAAAAAATTATCGGGGGTACGCCCCTCGCACCTGCAAATGACAGTATTGCCGTCTCTTATCTTTCCAAGGGAATGACATTGGGGGAATCTGAACATTTGCTCGAAGGCATCAATACATGGCTGGTTACGGCAACCTCTAAAGAATACAGTGAGCTGGTAAAAATCCCAGAAAATGTTTTATTGCAGATAACACAAGCCTTCCCGGAGATAGAACAACGGCTATGGGCATCGTCTATATCGCGGATCAAGGAAGTCGGCAAGAGCAAGCGTGATATTCAGCAGTCAGAATTTATCAGCACGGCGCTCAATAGAGGTCTTATTGGCGGCAACAGTATTTTAGTCATTGACTTGAATGTCTGTACCCGTTGTGACGATTGTGTGCGTGGCTGTGCCGCAACGCACGGCGGGACGCCCCGCTTTGTCCGTGAAGGAGAGAAGTATCAAAACTTTCTGATTACACGCGCCTGTTATCACTGCCAAGACCCCGTCTGTCTTGTGGGCTGTCCGACGGGCGCCATTCATCGCGCCAATGTGGGAGACGTTGTGGAGATATCGGACCCCCTATGTATTGGCTGTCAGAGTTGTGCAAACGCTTGCCCGTATGATGCTATTGTGATGGTGGATACCGGAAAAAAATCAAAAGACGACGAGACACAACTGCTTGCGACAAAGTGTGATTTATGTCACACCTCAAAAGAAGGCCCGGCCTGTGTCAATAGCTGTCCACATGGCTGTGCAGTCCGCATCGGAAGCCTCGATGCGTTTCAAAAGCTCATATCTTACGAGGGGAAGTAGATGCAGTCTGTCCTACGCAAGATGAAAGGCTCTATTCGAAATCCAAAACACTTCTTGATCTTTCTTGGCATTACGGGCGTCCTGCTTATCTTATACTTTCTTAATCTTCTCCTTGATGTTGTTACGCCCGGAAATGGCTGGGGAATCTTTTATGGCACGATCGCAACCATTTTGATGGGCGCTGTGGCCCTGCTTGGCGTCCGAAGAAGAGCCATGAAAATGGCGGCAAAAAGAAATATCGGAAAAGTACAATATTGGGTGCAGTTTCATCTCTACGCCGGTATGCTTGCACTCCTTTTTATGTTCATGCACACCGGATTTTCCATGCCATCGGGCCTTTTAGATATTTGTCTTTGGGTTACTGCGGTGTGGGTAACGGTTAGCGGTCTTTTGGGTGTTTTGATTCAAAAGATTATTCCAAAGATGATTGCCTCTGGCTTAACCCTGGAGGTTATCTATGAGCGGATTCCTGATCTGGTGACCCAAATTAGGGAGCGCGCAGAGAAGATTATTCCAGACTGTAGCGATCCGATAAAAGACCTCTATCAACGCAATCTATCGGCAGTGCTTTTGTCGCCAAAATTTCGTAGTATCTATTTTCTCGATATCACGGGTGGCATCCAAAGACGCATGCGCCCATTTGACTATCTGCGCAGGGTTCTTCCTTTTGCCGAGCAGGAAAAATTGGATCAGTTGCGAGCGCTATACAAAGCAAAACTAGAAATAGATGCGCATTATACCCTGCAAAGCCTGCTCCGAGTTTGGCTTTATACCCATCTTCCCGCATCACTTCTTTTGCTTATGCTGATTGTGTTGCATCTCTATTCCGTTTGGCGTTATTAATATGGAATCAAACATGGATCAAAAAGACGATCGGGGAAGGACAAAGGGAACCTTTGGTTCTGTGGGGTTTGAGATCACCAAAAAACATATTTTTCCCGCCTCACGCAGAAAGATGATCGTCGGCGGTTCCATCGCAAGCCTTGTCCTGATTCTTATTTTTCTCATGGGGACGTTCTTTCTGAACGATCGCTTTGCATCACCCGGCCCAGTCTCATCGAAACACGCTAACTTTGAATCAAACTGCTCAAAATGTCATGGGGTATCCAGCAAGACAAAGGAAACCACAAAACAGTGTAAAGTCTGTCATGAGAAAACAGGCGATAATCCTGGGGTGTACACCTACGCGGCGCACTATTTATACAATACAAAGGGGACGTTGCCCATGACAGATGCCGCTCGAATAGATGCGGGACAGAAAAAACATGGAAAGATAGATGCCCCCTGTTCCCTCTGTCATATAGAGCATCAAGGACGCAAAGCGATTATCACGCGCGTAGAGGATAACAACTGTGTTGATTGCCATAGATACAGATCATTTAATTCGCAGATGCCGGGCATCAAAAAACACCCCGAGTTTGAGTTTGCAAGGAAGAAAATAGAAGACGATGCCTCTTTAAAATTCACCCATATCAAACACACAAAACTGGTGATGGAGAAGATACAGAAAGAAACTGGAAGTCTCTACACAGAAAAAGCATGTTTCTATTGTCATCAGCCAAATCCCGATGGAAAAGAATTTCAGCCGATCCAATTTGAGCCGCATTGCGGCAATGGGTGTCATTTAACAGCTTCCTCAAAAACACCTCCTTTGGTCATTTTTAATCCCTCTCGTCCTGCCCCCGGTGTATGGACATTAGAAATGATGAAGGAAAACCCTACCATTGGAACAGGTTGGCTTGCATCCTCCAACCCTAATGAATTCAAACCTAAACCAATAGATAAGATATTAAAATCTCCAGTGCGTCACAGCGATCCATGGATTTTAGAAAACCTAAAACGCAATCGTCAGGCTGTTTATCCTCATTCAGACCTGATTGACCTTGTCAAAGCAACCCCTTTAAAAAATGGTTCTGATCGCGCCTATAAAGAGGCCATTGGCACCTTAAAGGACTATGTCGTAAATCTTCGCGGGAAACCGGGGATAGAAACGGAGTTAGATCAGCTAGATGCCGCGCTTGCCGTAGCGGCCTTGCAAACGCCCGACCTTATTTTTGCGAAAGCGCAAGTCTCAATCCTTGCACCTGCAGAAAAACAAGGGTATGAAGAATTTGCGTTAAGGCTCGCCGAACCCTGCATGGAATGTCATTCTATTGAGAATATGCAGATACAAGGCGTGCGTGCCAAACAGCAGGTTTTGCATCGCGCTCTGTTTAATCATCGTTCTCATATCACAGAAAGACGCTGTCTTGAGTGCCATACAACAATTCCCATAGCCCAAGCATTAGAAGGGACACTTAAAGAAAAAGAGATTATTGAAAAGAAATTAGATCATGCGGGTATTCAGAACATCCCAACCATGGAAAATTGTATTGCCTGTCATAAGCCGTCTGCCGCCGCCAATTCCTGTGTGACCTGCCATGACATGCACCCCAATAAAACACAGCGCGGAAACCTTCAACTCTTTGTGGATAAACGATGACGGCAAAATTATTTTGTAAAACGGGTGAGCTGAAAGGGGCAAGTTATGTCATTGCGGATAAAGCAACGATTGGCAAGGATTCTGCCAATACAATCTGTCTTCGTCCGACCACACTGTCTAGACACCACGCCTCTATTTTTTTTGACGCAGGTCAGGGCTGTTATTTTCTTAAGGACGAAGACAGCCGAAACGGAACAAGGTTAGATGGCGTTTTGGTCAGAGGTGCGGAGAAATTAAGACATCTCCATATCATTACGCTCGCAGATGAATTTGACTTCATTTTTCAGGTGACGGAGGATCAACCTGAAAACAAGGTGCGAGAAACACCGGTATCCACGCCTAAAGGAACCAATGTTTTACCAGATAAGCCTGTTATTATAGAACAGACATGGTCACTTCCCGCAGGGGCAAGGCCCCCTGCGAAGGTCGTGCCCCTCGCAGGGGTCGCACCCTCGAATACTTTCCCTAAGATAATAGCGGAAGACAAGACCATAGAGGGAACCGCATTCGTGCCCCTGCCCCAAATAGTTCCCGCAATAGCCGAAGATAAGACCGTTCCCGCGTCTGCATTTGTGCCCCTGCCTCAAATATCACAAGCGATCGTAGAAGAAAAGACCCTGCCCGCGTCTGCATTCGTGCCGCTTCCTAAGATATTGCCCGCTATCCCCATGAAGCTATTTTTACTGGAACGATCTGGCGCACCTGCATTAACATTAAAAGAAGGCGAGAACACGGTCGGACGGGAGAAGGGA
>CAYJXH010000002.1:12591-20366 GCA_964373975.1 uncultured Nitrospirota bacterium
CGCACCTGCATTAACATTAAAAGAAGGCGAGAACACGGTCGGACGGGAGAAGGGAGCAACCTCTGCGGGAGGTACGACCTCTTCGGGAGGTACGACCTCTGCGGGATGTGATATCGTCATTGACCACAATTCTTTATCGCGCCGCCATGCCATTGTAAGGGTTGCAAGTGGTACCGTTACGGTCCGCGACTTAGGCAGTAAGAATAAAACATTGGTAAACGGAAAGGTCGTTGAGGGTGAAGTTGTCATTGTTGCTGGAGCAGAAGTGACCTTTGGATTGGTCAAAACTATTTTAAAGGAGTCTGTCTAATGGATAATTTGTTGACATATTTGCCTAATGGCATGTTGGTGCTAAAAACCGCGCAAGACTTGCCTAAGGTTTTAGATATGCTCATTGTAGGGGGAGGGCCTGCGGGCACGTCAGCCGCGCTCCACGCAAAAGAGCTTGGGCTTTCTGCCCTTGTCATTGACTACGATGACATGATGAAGCGGATTCGGGATTACCCAAAAGACAAACTCATCCTGCCTGATTTCGGCGGCGGCGATCAAATGCAATTTCCAAAGGGAGGGCCGTTGGTGGCCGCACTCCAATTTCCAGCAATGGACAAGGACGAAATCTGTAAAACATGGAAGCAGTTGTATTTTGAACACAGTATTCCTGTGCAGGTTGGCATTGAATTTTTGGGTCTTACGCGATTATCGGATGGGGTATTGAAAGTTAAAGTATGGGATCACAACAGCAAGTGTGAGCAAGACTATTCAACGAAACATCTGGTGATTGCAATTGGCCGCGGCGTGCCACGGCGTTTTGATATTCCCGGCAATACCGATGGAATCGCCTATCGTCTGGTAGATGCCGCAACCTACGTCGGAGAACCCGCATTGATCTTGGGCGGCGGGACCTCTGGCGGAGAGGCTGTCATTGCCATCTCCCATGCAAAACTAAAGGCAAACGATTCCTCCTCTGTCTATTGGTCTTATCGGGGCGCAAAACTTCCCAAGGTCTCTAAGGCCTTGGCAGAAGCACTTTTTGATGCTTATCTTGGCAATGGCAATATTCGATATCTGCCGGATAGTGAACCCGTGGCCATCACCACCGCCGAAGATCGAAAGGAATATCTCTCGGTTCGAATAGATCGAAAACGGATGATGGGAAGGCCGAGCGAGACACTGCAAATAGAGTTTCCAAAAACATCGTGCATTGCCTGTATTGGTGAGGATATTCCAGAGGCTTTTTTAAATTCGATAGGTGTCTTTATGGCTATAGGCGGCCCTTCCAATAAAAAACGGATGGTGGTCACTCCCCTACTAGAGACACAGCAAGAAAACGTCTATTTGATTGGGGATATTCTAAGTCAGGCCTATTTGGAAACAAATGATTTTCAGGCTGATCCTGCGGGCTTTCTGGAGATTAAGCATCGTGGCAATATCAAGGCATCTCTTCGCGACGGCGTTTTGGTGGCCAAGGTTGTTTCTCAAAAAATAGCTGGGAAAAAGGAGTTCTCCATTGATTTAGATTTTGAGGACGCGGCGCAAATCGTTAAAGTGGAAGAAGCGGCAAATGGGCTTGTAGATGTTACCGTTTTTATAACGCCGCCCGCAAAAGACAAAACAATGCCAATCGTCCCCATAAAAAAAGAACGCAAGGCGCGTATTACGCGTCTGCTTGCAGGTGATGTTGAAGAAACAGAGTATCCCCTTCTAACAGGGAATACCACCATTGGCAGACAGGGCACAGATATTGTTTTTCCAGATGATCCCATGCTCGCGGAACATCATGCCTCTATTGTGCATAGCGAGGGGCAATATACTTTGCGGGACGATGGAGGTACGACCTCTGCGGGAGGTGCCACCGGTGTTTTTTTGAAGGCCGCCCCAGGAAAACAGATTGAAGTGGTTGCGGGCGACCTTGTCCAAATAGGGCGGCAGTTCTTGCTTTTTGAGGCTTTGGCTTTTGCTTGGTACAACGCAAATGGAAAACAGTTGGGGCGGTATCCTCTTACTGAAAAGGCAATCATCATGGGCAGGGAATCACCCGACATTACATTAGACGCGGGTGACAAGTCCCTCTCCCGGCGTCACATTGCCCTGTCCGTTAAAGAGGGAAAGACCTTTATCAAAGACTTGCAGAGCATCAACGGCACTTACTTAAAGGTCAACAGTAGGAAGATGGTGTCAGGGGATATTTTTCGCGTCGGCCAACAAACATTCAAGTTGAGTCTTTTAGATGAGACTGCCCCTTCTACGCATATCATCATGAAAATACCCACACCCGCCCCAATACAAAAGGTTGCCGCGGAAGCAATACCCTCACCCATACCGGCAGTCTCTCCTGCACGCGCAGGGAATACCGTCCTGTTTAAAAATACAGGCAAGTGTATCTCTTTTAACAAGGGACAGACCCTCTGCGAGTTGGCAGAGAAGAACGGTCAGAAGATTGTTGCAGAATGTCACGCGGGAATTTGCGGGAGTGATCCCATCCGTATCCTATCGGGACAGGAAAACACCAATCCCATGGGGAACGCCGAGAAAGAAACGCTTGAAGATTTATGCGGCTTAACTTCCGGCGAACACCGTATGGCCTGCATGGTAAAGCCTACCGGCCCTATGGAAGTTGAGATACTTTCTACAAAATAGCACTCCTTTTAACCCAGATTACACATTAGGAATTATAGCCCGATTTTCTTACATTCTCTCATCCTTCGACAAGCTCAGGATGAACGGAGTGCCTAAACAAAGCCATTCATGGTGAGCCTAAACAAAGCCATTCATGGTGAGCTTGTCGAACCACAAACATCTATTTTGTTATTCCATATTCCCTCATCTTATCATTTAACGCTGAAAGACTGATTCCCATTACCTTTGCAACGGCCTTCCTATCGCCCTTGTGGGCATTGAGCGATCGTTCTATGACCCGTTTTTCTATGAAGAGAAAATCGTCCGTCCGTTTTAGATTTTCACTAGACAATCCTGCTATTGCGGGTTTCACTTTCTCCTCTATCGTGAAGATCATATGGGTTTCACCTACCCTGATCTCCGACCCCATTGGAACGGTGGCGTGTAAAATTTTATGATCCTCGACATAAGTGCCATTACTGCTTCCAAGATCTCGTAACGCAACGCCCTTTTCATTCGGCGTAATTTCCAAGTGAAAACTCGATACGGAAGGGTCTTTTAGAACAAGCCGGTTACGCAGGCTTCTGCCAACGGTGATGGTCTCTTCGCGTATGGGACAAGATAAGCCCTGATCCGCGCCAGAGATGACCCGAACCTCATACCGCACCAACAGCGGCTGTGTTTTGTCGTCACGCAAAGGTGGGTCATTACGCAAGGTTTGGTCCTCACGCAGGGCTGGGTCATTATGCAGGGTTTGGTCCTCACGCAGGGGTAAACGCCAAGAAGGAATACCCCTCGTGTCTTTGGAGGCCGTTTGTTTTTCAGGGTGATGATCCTTTTCTTCCAACTTAAATATAAGCCGAAACGCTTTGATACAAATAAGATCGTCATGTTTTAGCGTTGCGTGCGAAACGGTTTTGTCATTGACTTGCAAACCCTTGCCGCTCTGATCTTCAATGACAAACTCTTTTCCTTTTCTGCGAATAATAGCGTGCTGGCGCGAGACAGTAGGTAGCGGGAGAACAACATGATTTCCATGATCTCTGCCAATCAAAACCTCTTGATCAAAAAGGGTGAATTTCCAGCGAAATTCGTCTTGATGATAAATATGTAAAATTGGCATGGCATCGTGATTATACATTTTAAGGAATGGGTTTACAATTAAAGTCACTGTCTTTATACTGTCTATTGCGCTATGTTAAAGGAAAAGATTATAGGCCTTGCGATTATATCCATTCTCGTTCTTTCGCCGCTTAATGCGCTTTTTGCAAACGAGAAAACGCCTACGCCGCAACCCTTTCCGCAGATTGTATGTGTACAGGGATCAACGCCGATGGGAATGTTGGAAGGCAGTGGCTTTGTGATCGCGCCGGGATATATTCTCACAAGCTTTCACGGACTGGATAAAGCAAAAGAATTAACCGTTCAATTCGAGAAAGGATCGCGCTATTCTGCTACTATTTTTTCAGTCAGTGGCGAACTTGATCTTGCCTTGCTTTCCTTTCCCAATAAAAAAGCCCCTTTTCTCTCCTTTGCAAAAGGAGAGAATGTCTTGATTGGAACGCCCATATTCACGGTGGGTTGTCCTTTTGGACTGCATCATTCAATGACACGGGGAATTATTAGCGCAGAGGAACGAACCATTCGGGAAAGACGCGTATTCCAAACCGATATGGCCATCAATCCGGGGAACAGCGGCGGGCCAGTCCTCAATCAAAAAGGACAGGTCGTGGGCATCGTTCTAGGGGTATTGCAACAAGCGAGAGGAATTTCTTTTGCATTGCCCTCCCGCGAGGCGATCCGCTTTTTAGGCGAAACCTTCTCTCAAATGGGAACACTCTTTTTCGATGCAAAACGCGACACAGACGCAGTAATGGCCTTCACACAAGCAATAAAATTCGCGTCGCGCGCAGAAGATATTGCCGACCTGACACAGAAAAGACATCGCGCCTTGCAAAGGGGAAATCAATGAACACATTAGGCCGATATGAAATTGTTTCAGAGTTAGGGCGCGGCGGAATGGGGGTGGTTTATGCTGGCCGCGATCCAAAGATTAACCGCTCGGTGGCCATTAAGTGTCTTACTTCACAGGGGAGTGGAAACGAGGAGGAGAAAAAACGGTTTGCCAAGGAGATGCGGGCATTAGGGCGATTGATCCATCAAAATATCGTTACGATTTATGACGCAGACGAGGATCCGCTTACCGGAAACGCTTATATCGTCATGGAACATGTGCAAGGAAAGTCATTAGCAGAAATCCTCGCGGCAGGCCAGAGACTCTCGGTTAAGCAGGTTCGGGAGATTGGGGTTCAGATATTAACGGCACTGGATTTCGCACATGAGAAAGGAATCATTCATCGCGATATGAAGCCGGGGAATGTCCTTCTTTCTGAAGACGCTCAAACCGTTAAACTGGTTGATTTCGGCATTGCCAGACTTGAAGAAGAAGGTTTCACACAGACCTCTTCGTTTTTGGGAACGCCCCGCTATATGTCGCCGGAACAATGCAATGGCGACGCGGTCGGCAACCAAAGCGATCTTTTTTCTGCCAGTGCGGTTCTCTACGAGCTTTTAACCTTGCGAAAGGCATTTTCAGGAGACTCCCCCGCGGCCATTATCAATCAGGTGATTTCCCATCGCCCCGATCCCCCTATGAGCATTTCAAAAGAAGTGCCAAAAGATTTAAGCGATGCCATTATGAAAGGGCTAGAGAAGAAACCTTCTGCCCGCTTTGCATCCTGTCGAGAAATGGCACTTACGATTGGAGGGACCCTTCCCGCGCGAGAAGAATCGGCTTCAACCCTTGCGCTCGACACAGATGAAACCATTGATACATCACTGCCCACGCCCTCTTCTCGCGGTTTAAAATATAAACTTAAAGTAAAACTTATTGTTTTATGTCTCACGATTCTTGGCTTGTTTGCAGGCTACAGTCTGTTGAATCGGCCGATCCCCGTTTCTGAAACGCCCCCTACCCCTGTTATTCTTGCGCCCATTCTTGAACCTGTCACTCCCCCCAACACAATGGGAACTGTTGATTTTTCAGTTGACCCAGCAGGGGCGCAAATTTTTGTGGATGGGAATTTAAAGGGCATATCGCCTGTTTCAATTTCCCTTCCCGCAGGGTCGCACGAGATGAAAATTATTAAAGAGGGATATGATACACTCGACGCGACAATTGATATTCCCGCTGGAGAGAAAGTGCCAGTAGAACTTAAACTTGTAAAACAGGAGGGTTAGCGATGAAACGGTTCACAAAAATTATATTATTTAGGGCAATACTATCTGCCTTTCTATTCACGGGATCGCTATTCATGGGATCGTTTGCTGGGGGCAGGGCGGAGGCGGCCATTAAAAAAGGAGAGATGCCCCCTAGTTTCCCTGAATTAAAAGCCGTGCAGAAAAAACCAATGGTTGTGCTTTATTTCTTTCAGATTAGCTCCAAGCCGTCCGTTGCGGGTTTGGATCATCTTAAAGAGATGTATGACGACTATAAGAAGGCGGGCATTGCCATTCTCGTTATTTCAAAAGACAGTCGTAAGTCGCTTAATCAGTTTTTTGAAACCAATCCTGTTCCGTTTTATGTGATTAGCGATGATGGCACTATTTTTGAGCAATATGAAGTGAAGGTGATTCTTCCGGTCACTTACATATTAGGAGCTGGCGGGCGCGTTTCCGATCGCTTCGAGGGAGGCGGGGCATCGTCCTATAAAATGATGACGGCTGTCGCGCAACACAGCCTTGACTTGAAGAAACCGCAGTTTTCAAAAGCGATCTACGCGAATGTATTAAAATCAGACCCTGCCAATATCGCCGCAAAAGCCGGCCTTGCCGATGCCTATTTTAACGAGGGAAAGTTCGATCAGGCGAAACAAGAATATACCCGTATCGCGCAGTTGGCCTCGGAAGACGCACTATTAGGAAAAGAGGGATTGGTTAAAACGTATATAAAGGAAGGAGAACCGGACAAGGCACTTTCCATGGCCGCGCGAATACAAGATGCGAATCCTGCAAGTAAACTTGTTCATCTGATTAACGGAAACATTCTAGCAGGAAAAGGGAATCAGGAAGAGGCCCTTTCACAATACGCTAAAGTGACGAATGAAAAAACAAGCCCAGACTGGCAAACGGCGGAGGCTTATAATCGTTCCGGACGAATCTATTCGGAGCAAGGGAAATACGATCTGGCTGAAAAAATGTATCAAAATGCGGTTGTCTATAATCCATTTTCATCAGAAATGCTCACCAACCAAGGGGTTCTGCTTGAGAAACAGGGTCAGCCTCAAAAGGCGAAAGCCCTCTATGAACAGGCCCTCTCTGCCGACCCAGAAGATAAAATTGCCAAATCACTGTCAAAGAGAATGGAGGCCCACTTAGACTTCCAAGAGGATATGGAAAAACAAAAACGGGTTGACACACTGGTATCCGATTTGGTGGCGCAATATCAAAAAAATAGTGCTAAAAAAAACGCCCCGACGGATACATGGTCGTCTGTTCCTTTGAGCGTGGCTTTTTTTGGAATTAAGACGACAGGAGAGGTTCGGGAGGGGATCACAGATGCCATACAACAGGACATAGCCCAGAATCTGATGGCAAAAGAAGGCACGGGCCGGATTCAGGTGGTAGAGCGAGAGATATTGGATAAACTGCTTGCCGAATTAAAATTAGGGAGTTCTGATTTGGCCGATCCAGAAACGGCCTTGCGATTAGGGAAGCTTGTTTCAGCGCGTCTTATGATTACCGGAAGTTTATTCTCGGAGGACGACACCCTTAAATTAAGCCTGCGCCTGATTGACCCTGAAACCTCGGCCATAAAAGTTATTTATTCGAGTGGGAAGGAAAAATCTCTTTCTGATTTAATTTCAAAAACTTCTTCCGCGCTCAATCAACGCATCACAAAGGTCTATCCCATCCAAGGGAGAATCGTTTCGCTAGAAAAAGACAATCAGGTGATTGTCAATCTGGACGCGCGTCATGGTGTCTATTCAGGGCTTCGCCTAAAAATACTTAAAGAGGGTGAACCAATGTTCTTTAATGGAAAGGTTGTTGGAGCCAAAAAGGAGGATATCGGAATGATTGAGATTACAAGCGTGGATGAAGGGTTCTCGTATGGACTTGTGGTCACAGGAAAAGGATTAGCAGAAAAAGGTCAGAAGGTT
>CAYJXH010000002.1:20466-24224 GCA_964373975.1 uncultured Nitrospirota bacterium
CGAGGGATACGATCCAGCCATGAAATACTCCCTGTATCTGATTTTTCTCTTTCTTTCGGCTTGTGCGGCAACGCCGGCTATTGCCCCCGCGGTTACTGCCAAACAAGAATGGGCTGTCGCCGTCATGCCGTTTGAGAATCACAGTATGGGGATGCCTCCCGCGAAAACACAGGGGTTAGGGCAAATGCTTGCGGATCGAATATCTGAAGAATTGCTGGGGCAAGCGAACCTTCGTCTTGTTGATCGCGATTCATTGCAAAAGGTTTTGGAAGAGCTTTCTCTGGGAAGCTCCGAGATCGCCCATGCAGAAAATCGTCTGCGGCTGGGAAAATTATTAGGGGCAAACTATTTTATCATGGGAGGATTTACTGCTTTTGGGGCCACCCTGTTAGGGGCGTTGTCCCCTGCGAGCGAAGGCGTGCGTATTGACGGAAGAATCATTGATGTTGAAACAGGGGCAGTAGAAGGGAGATCGGTTGAAGGGAAGTTTTCCGACTGGACACTATTGGAAGCGTCACTTTCAAAAAAACTCATTGATTTGATCATTGCCAAAACATCAGCGAAAAAGGAGTTATATGAATAAGAAAATGGTTGCTCCTCCCTCCCTTTCAAGGGGAGGGTCGGGGTGGGGATGGGCTACATGGGCTATCCTATTATTACTGATCTCCTCTGCTCCATCTTATGGAGAAGATGTCTCGAATCTTTACAAAGACGGCCAATATCAAGCCGTCATCAATCTTCTTAAAGATGCGCCAAGCAATGATGAAACATCCGTGCTTTATCTCGGTTTAAGCTATCTAAAACTTAAGGATTTAGATCAAACTATTTCGGTTTGGAAATCGTATGTGAAAAATGCGCCGGGCACTGAAGCAACGCGAAACATCTCTCAATATCTTGACCCTCTTCTGAAAGAATCGGCAAAAACAGGCGCACAAAAGGCGATACAAGATGAAAAAAATCTCTCCGCGTCGAACCTTGACCCGAATGTCGTTGCGGTTTATCCCTTTGAAAACAAGGGATCATCAGAATATGATGCCCTTTCGACTGGACTAACCGAGATGGTGATTACCGATCTTTCCCAAGTCAAAACACTCAAGGTGCTAGAACGGATTCGCATACAGGCACTGCTTTCCGAATTAAAACTGGCTCAATCAGGCATTGTTGATCAAAATGTCGCCCCTAAAACGGGAAGACTTCTCGGTGCGGGAAAGATAGCCTCCGGAAGTTTTTTGAGTAAAGACAAAAAGAAATTAGGAATCAATCTTTCAATGCTTAAAACACAGGAGGGAGAGATTCTATCTAGTAAAGAAGCAGAAGGAACCCTTCAAGAATTTTATAAATTAGAAAAGAGTTTAGTCGTGCAAGTTCTCTGTGGGATGGGGCGTTGTCCCGAGAGTTTAGACGAGGCAACACAGGCCGCTATTGGTAAAGTGCATACAACAAGTTTTCAAGCCTTTTTACAATTTTCAAAGGGGTTGGTGTTGCGGGATCAGGGGAAATATAGAGAAGCCCGCCAAGCCTTTTTAAAAGCTTTAGCGGCTGACCCAAACTTTCATATAGCGCAAGAGAAGTTAGTTGAAACCCCGCTGTTCCCAATAACACAAGCGGTTATTTTCTCTGAAGAAAATAATTTATCAAACAATGAAAACCCAATAGAGGAAATGCCTTTAGAGAAAACACAGCCTTCTGCCGATACTAACACTAGCGAGCCGAAAGGTGACAAGAAGGATGAGGAGAAGCAGAAGCCGTCCAATGCTCCCGAAGGAAATACGGCTGGTTTTAATCAGGAGGGCATGAATACCGTAACACTCTCTCCCGTTGAGCCGCCGCCTGCGACGGTTCTCGTTCCTATTACAATTAAGTTACAGTTTTAGGGAAGCAAATATGATTAAAAAGGTGCTGTTTTTCCTATTATTTTCTTTTCCCCTTCTAGCAGGTTGTGGCAGTGGTGGAACGAATGGAACCGTGCCTGTCCATTTAAACTTGGTTTTTCCCACAGGGGACGCTTCCCCTGCTTCTCCCTTGTCAAAGCGTGCCGCCCCAGCTCCACCTACGGGTGTGCACACGCCGCATCCAACCCGCCTAACACTGGAGGTTACAGGCCCAGGGATGGCCACCATTTCCCTATCCCCAGAGATTCTACCCAGCGGGGAAGTGACAATCAATCTAAATATACCGGCAGGGTCAGCGCGGCGTTTTACGATCACTGCTTTTGATGCAAACGGAAATGTTATTTCTCGAGGGGAGTCAACGGTTGATCTCCGTCTGGGAGATTCATCGGTTAACATCACGGTAAACTTGGTGTCTGTTGCTCCCAAACCAAAACCGATCCCCCGGTTTGCGTATGTGGCGAATCAAGGGAGCAATACTGTTTCAATCTATACGGTTTCGTTTGGGTCATCTATCGTATCCCTTAAGGCGGTGAATCTTCCTAACGGGCAATTGCGGGCGAATGGCTACGTCACTGTGGGGACGGGAACAAGTACAAAGGTATTATCCGCCACCTTAGACCCGTTGGGCAGGTTTGTCTATGTGGTCAATGCGAGCACGAGTACCTCCACCCCAGGCACAATATCCAGCTACACGATCAACCAAAGCACGGGCGCACTCACAAACACCAGCGTAATCAACACGGATGGACCATTTCCCGGCGATGCCGCCACGATAGACCCATCAGGGAGATTTCTCTATGTGTCAAATGAGAGCACCAGCTCCACAACTGCAAGCACCATATCCAGCTACACGATCGACCTAACCACAGGTGCGCTTATAAAAAGCGGCACCGTTGTCGGGAATGGAGATATTGTAAGCCCTGTCTTCATAGACCCATTGGGGATGTTTGCTTATGAAGCAGATGGAGATCGTAGTAGCACCTCTACTCCAATAACATTCTCTATCTACACGATCAACCAAACGACAGGCATTCTCAAAAATACCGGCACGGCGGCAGATATAGGCATAAAACCATCAGCCGGTGCCCTACACCCATCGGGCCAGTTTGCTTATGTGGCAAATGAGAGCACCAGCACCTCCACCCCAGGCACCATATCCACCTACACAATCAACCCAACAACAGGCGCGTTCAAGAACATCGGCCCCCCGGTGGCAACTGATGTAGGGAAGCCATCATCCGTTGCAATAGACACATCAGAGAGGTTCGCCTATGTGGCCAATGAGGGTAATCAGGGCAACCCAAACACAATATCAGGATATACGATTAACCCTGATGGCACGCTTACCAGTGTCGGTGCGCCCGTAGTCGCAGGGTTGGGGCGACCCGCTGTCACCGTAGACCCATCGGGGAAGTTTGTCTATGTAACAAATGCAGGCTCCAATGACATTTTGACCTATAACATTGACCCGACTACAGGCGCGCTTACGCCCACAGGGAATATCCGCACTCAAAGTTCACCGCGCTCCATTGCCGTAAGTGGCGGCCAGACTCCTGTTACCTATACGCCAAAGTTTGCCTACGCGGCAAATGAGGTTTCTGGTACTGTTTCGGCCTATACGATTGATCCTTCCCAAGGAACACTGAAAGCGACGTCAACTCAATCCATCGGTCCAAATAGCAGACCTTCCTTTATCACCTCTGATCCTACCGGAAGATTTGCCTATGTAGCCGATCCGAGTGCTGGGACTGTCTTTGTTTATGCAATAAACGCCGCCTCTGGAGCGTTAACACAGGTGGACGCTACTTCTACGCCATTCGTTGTGTCAATCACCGTTGATCCGTCCGGAAGATTTGCTTATGCTGT
>CAYJXH010000003.1:0-7271 GCA_964373975.1 uncultured Nitrospirota bacterium
CTTAGCTTTTTACGATAAGCTAACCCATACCCTATAATTACTAATTTGCCAAACCATTGACGGAAGGTTTTATGGCAATTTTCTAGTGTAAGTGGTATAATGTAGTCGGAAAATATCTTTTTGGTTATGCCCTTTGGATATTTAAAAAACCCTAAAGTTTTTGCATTGAATGGCCGATAAGTGGGTTAGGGATGTGCCATTTAAAAAAACCAATGGGTAGAGGGTGCCCGACAGTCGTTTTTCCTTAGGTTTTCTCTTGGGGAAATTGCTGAAATTGTTAAGGAGGGTTGGCCGTGGCTTTGGTAATCAATACAAATCTTAGTTCCATTAAAGCGCAGATGAACTTGGATAAAACGCAGTTGTCTTTGTCTACTTCTTTACAGAGAATTTCAACAGGTTTACGGATTAACTCCCCTAAGGATGATGCCGCAGGGCTGGCAGTGAGTCAGCGGTTAGGCTCGCAAATCGTAAGGCTTAAAGCGGCGGCAAGAAATGCCAATGACGGGGTTGCATTTATTCAGTCGGCTGATTCTGCTCTTCGGGGAATTGTGGCAAAATTGGAGGAGATTCAAGGTCTAGCCTCTGAAGCTGTGAATGGATCAATTGATGCTACAGCCCGTGGCGTGCTTCAGAAGCAAATCATCGCCGCAAACGAGACGATTGGTCAGCTTGCCGATCAGGCAAAGTATAAGGGACAAAAGGTCCTAACGGGGAAGGTTGTCAATGCGGAGTTTCAGGTGGGTCTTTTGGCCGATGAATCCATTCGTGTCACGATGCCGGAGATCATCGCTCAAAACCTTGGGAACTACTCTATTAAAAGTGATAATACCAGAGAGCTTGCTATAGGAGCGGCTCGTTTTGGGGATGAACAGGGATCTGCGCCTGGCAATCTTGCACAACAACAAACATTGACGATACGCGGATTTTCGAGTGCCCAATCTGGGTCTCAAATCGCCGTGGAGGAGGGAGAGACGGCCAAGTCTATTGCAGAAAAGATAAATGCTACCGAGCCGCTAACGGGGGTTTCGGCCGTTGCAACGACCTTTCTGACACTGGAAGATGTTTATGATGTCGCCTCTGCGGGTGTTCAAAAGATATCATTTAGGCTTTATGGGGCCAACGAAAAGAATCTCGGTGCCGATGACCCTACTGCAAGCGCGCAGTCAATCTCTGCCTTGGTTAGCAATGGAACAGAGGGGGCCTTGCAAGATTTGGTGTCGGCAATCAATTCTAAAACCACGACGACGGGAATAAGGGCAAAGGCTTTTACCGAAGTTGTTGATGGCCAGAATAAGGTAGGGATAGCCCTTTCGAATGGAGGATCGGACATTAGCATTGAGGGGTTTAGAAATGATTTAGAAGGGACCACGCCTAGAGTAGGCATAGCGGAGATCACCGTGCGCGGTTTCAAAGGGACAGCGGAGGTAAGGCTTGCCTCGGAGAGCGCTCGGGATAGTGCCACTGTGGGTGGAATTGTGACCTTAAATTCGGCGAGGACATTTACAGCGGCATCAGATGTAGAGGAAGCCGCCAGCCTATTTTTTTCCGGTGCGAATGAAATTCCTCAAACGCCCAAATTTGACGCCTTGTCGTCTGCAGACCTTTCCACCGATGAAAGCGCGAAGCAGACACTTCTTTCGGCGGCCAGCGCGTTGGATTTTATTAGTTCACTGCAAGGGGAGTTTGGCGCGATTCAGAGCCGATTTGATGCGACAATAGCGAATATCGTGGCGACTCAAGAAAATACAGAGGCCGCAAAAAGCCGAATATTAGATGCGGACTTTGCACAAGAGACTGCGAATTTGACAAGGGCACAGGTATTGCAACAAGCCGGCATTGCGATTCTAGCCCAAGCCAATAGCACTCCCCAAGCGGTTTTGGCTTTGCTTAGAACATAGTTTTGGTAATAGGGGGGTAGGGATGAGGAAGAGGAGAGAGGAAGATGCAAGTAGAAGCGGTACAAAATATAAACATACAGGCGTTTCTTCCCAGTCCGGCATCTGCCGGGGGAGAGGCTCCTATATCGCTTAATTTGCCTGAAGTCCCACAAGGGAAAGAGCAGTCGTTGACCGATGCGATCATTCAATTTGTGAATGATCAGAAATCAGGCCGTGTTCTGATTCAAATCGTTCAGCCAAACTCTGGAGAGGTTATCCGTCAGATTCCATCGGAACAAGATTTAGCAATTACCCAACGTTTAGGGTTAGTGCTGGATAAAATTGCATAATAGTATGCCTAACGGATTGCGCGGGATTTAGGGAAAAAAGAAAAGCTCCAAAAAAATAGAGGGTGCTTTTGTACCAATTTGTCCTATTTAGATGCCTATTTAAGCCGATTCAGGTTTGACGCTTTGGGGATTTTATGCCGCAAATTTCTTCATCTGGAGTTACCTCTGGACTAGACATCAATTCCATCGTAAAACAATTGGTCTCAATTGAGAGGAAACCAATTGACGTAGCGCAACGCAAGCAGATTACCATTGCGGCCAAGTTGAGTTCCTTCACCACGCTGAATGTCTCGTTCGAAAATTTAAGGTCCACCTTAATTCCCCTTCAGTCGTTTAGTTCTTTCAAAGCCAAATCAGCCTCTTCCACAGATAGTTCCGTTATTACCGCAACGGTGACCGATTCCGGTCTAGCGGTTCTTGGCTCCTCCACGGTGGGGCAGGTTATCTCTTTGGCGCGGGCGCAAAAATTCGCGTCTGGCTTCTTTGACGCCTCTACAAGCACGATTGGAACAGGGACGATAAAAATCAAGGTGGGCAGTGGGGCGCAGACCTCTATTGCTATTGATACAAAAAACGCTGGGCTGACACAGATTCGAGACAAGATTAATTCTGCGAACGTTGGCGTGACCGCGTCTGTTCTAAAGACCAACGCTACACAATATAGGTTGGTATTGCAATCTAATAAGAGCGGCACCGAGAATACTTTACAGATCGAGATTACAGATGATGACGGCGATAACACCGATGCAAGCGGTTTATCTCAACTTGCGAATCTAACAGAGATACAATCTGCAAAAGACGCGGAATTCCTCTTAGATGGCGCAACGATCACTCGGTCGAGTAACACCATAACCGACGTGATGGACGGCGTCACCTTAACCCTGCTAAAGAAGACAGATGTAGATAGCGAAATAGCAATCAATGTGACGCCCAACGTTTCTGCTGTAAAAGGGAACATTGAGGCATTTGTTTCGGCTTATAATGAGGCGATAAAAGCACTGAATGCGGCGCAAGCATTTGATGTGCAAACCAAAAAAGGAGGCCCGCTTCTAGGGAATCTAGCGGTTCAATCTACAAGCAAAACGTTGCGGCTCCTCCCGAGAGAGAGGGTCACTAATTTGGAGGGAGCTTACGCTAGCTTATCTGAAATTGGAATTACGCCGCAGAACAATGCTACGTTTGCAATTGATTCGGCAAAGCTTGCGATGACACTTGAAAAAGATCCCCTTGCGGTGGGTCGCGTGTTTGTGCTTTTTGACAAAACAGTTGATGCCTCTGTTGTCATCCCGACATCGGGAGTAGCGTATCGGTTATTCAACGAGATTACAAGCCTACTGAATACAGAAACGGGGAAACTCCCATCAGAACAAAGAGGGTTAAATAGCGCAAACGCCGTGATTGAAAAGGAAGTAGCCCGTTTAGAGGAGCGGATGGTAAGATTTGAGAAAGTAACGCGCGATAGGTTTTCTAGGCTAGAGGTCTCTCTCTCCCGTATTCAGGGGGTGGGGTCGGCATTGGGTCGGCAGATTACGCAACTGGAAAATCTGTCAAGCTTCATTTCAAGAAGGAATAGCAATAACAGTAGCACGAGCAGTACAGGATAATAAAATGAGTCCTTATATCAATAATGGTTGTGATCACTATCAAGAGTCAAACGTCGCGCTCTCTAGCCCTCTAGGTTTAACCATCATGCTTTACACGGAGTTCCTCTGTTGTCTTTCCGTGTCAAAAGAGGCATTCTTAATGAACGATGACCAAGTCAGCAATAAAAACTTGTCAAAGGCCGTAGAGATACTGGTGGAATTGGCCGTGTCCCTCGACAGGGAACGCGGGGGGCAAGTGGGGTTCTTTTTGGCCCTTCTTTATGAATATATTACCGTAAAACTGCTTCTCCTACGCCGCGAGCCTACCCTTGAACGATTTGATGAAATCATCAGGCTGATTACGCCCCTTAAACAAGCATGGGAAACAATCGCACTCCCGAATCTCCCTTCTAACATGGCAACGGTATAAACCTCATTGTGTCTTCCCCCTTATCTACATTATTAGAAAAGATTGAGGCGCTTTATCAGACGACGCTTACCCTTACTTGCGAATTGGCGTCTGTTGCATCAGACAGCGACATCTTCCTTTCTATTTCCGCGCGTAGACAAGAAACACTGGAAAAAGTTAATTTAGTCTTTGAAGAGGTTGACCAGTTTTTTTCTGTCGAGGCGTCCCAAGAAATCATCAGTGAACAAGACTTTCTGTATCAAAAAGAAAGACTGCTCCATTTGGTTGAGCAAATTTGCTCCATAGATAAAAAAAGGGCGACTCTCATTGAAGAAGAGAAATCCACGCTTGCTTCAGAGCTACAATCCCTTCGTCTTTTAAATCAGGCGGCAATCCAGTATCAAAAATCAATTCCAACACAAATTTGACGCCAAAAGGGTGGCGCAATCGTTCCAAAGTCTCATAAAGCCCTATAGAATGCCCTATTGCAAAAATGGCATAACCATTGCACAATAGGCCGGTAGCATAACCATAAATTAAAAAAGGAGGAAAAGTTCCATGGCTGAAGAAAAACCAGAAGAAGCAGGAAAAGAGGGAGAACACGGAGAAGAGAAACCCAAGAAAAAGGGGTTGCCGATTTTGTGGATTATCATCGGGCTTCTTGTTGTATTGCTTGTTGGAGGGGCAGTGTATTTCCTAAAGTTCATGAAAGGCCCGGAAAAAGATGCGGGAAAAGGGAAAGCAAAGATTGCGGATGGAGAACACAAAGAAGAGCATGAAGACGGGGCGGAAGAAGAGCCAGCCCATGAAGAAGAACCTGCTGAAGAAGAGAGCCACGGTGAAGGAGGCGAGGAACATGCCGAAGAAGGAGAGCATGGCGGTGGCGGCGGGAAAGTGAAATGTCCAGCAGAGGCCGTTGCGGGTGGGCATGGGGGAGCAAAACCGGCAGAGGTAAACGAGATATTTACCCTAGAGCCGTTTATTGTGAATCTCGCTGGTTCTTCCGATATTAAATTTCTCAAGGTCAACATTAAGCTAAAATTGGCAAAACCAACCTGTCATCGCTTTGTGGTGCCTCACACGGCGGAGATACGAGATAGCATTCTCATGTTGCTTTCTAGCAAAGAATACGAAATGGTCAACACAGTTCAGGGCAAAATGGAACTGCGGGATGAGGTCTTAGAACGGGTGAAAAATATTGTAAAGGGAGACAGAGTACAAGCGGCCTTCTTTACTGATTTTGTAGCCCAGTAGGCGGCACGGCCGCCGGCGGTATCACAGCCCCCGTTGGGGCTGTGAAAACATGGGGCCGCGTTCACTATAGAAGGAGGGGGGGCTAAAAGCCTCCTGTAAAAATGGCAGAGCCAGTTTTATCACAAGAAGAAATGGATGCCCTTCTAAAAGGGGTGCAGGACGGCCAAGTGGATACGACGGTTGCTTCCGGTAGTACGGCAGGGTTTAAATATGACCTCACCGACGTGAACCACTATGTCACCTTGAGTCCATCAATGACGCTTAAAGTCGTTGGCGATCGGTTTGTCCCGCATATACAAGCGGCAATATCCAAAGCTGTTTTAAGAGAGGTGAAGGTTACAGCGACGCCAGTGCAAACGGTCAAATTCAATAGCGTGATGAATCGTATTCGGCCCATGAGCTGTATGAATCTCCTGAATGTGAAACCCCTTACAGAGACGGCACTGCTTGTTCTGCCAGCCGATATTGTCTATTTCTTGTTGGATCACTTTCTCGGCGGAAAAGGCAGGCTGTTGGTCGGAGAAGGCGAAGGCTATACGATGATTGAGAATCGGTTTGTTCAGAAAATTGTAGACATGATTCTGCGTGAGTTTGAGAAGGCATGGCAACCGATTCATAAGGTGGCCATTGCGAAGATCCGAACCGATTGTTTCGTTCGAAATATGAAGGTTTCAGCAGACAAAGATTTGGTTGTGACCTCGGGTTTTCATCTCGAAATTAAGGGGGCTGGCGCGGAGTTTTTTTTCTGTTTTCCTTTTGCCCATTTCAATAGGCTTAGGGGAAAACTATTTGGGGGTCCGGGGGGTGAGATCACAAAACAACCCGAAGCAATGGGGATGGCTTTAAAAAATAGTTTGACAGAGGACTGCTTTGTGTCGGTTTCAGGATGTCTTGGCGAGGCGGTTTTAACGGTGCCAGAGATTGTTGGATTGGCGGCGGGGGATCTTGTGATGTTAAACCAGAATGCCAATGAAGATTTAGAATTACGGGTTGAAGGCATTACTAAATTCCATGGCCAGACTGGATCATACAAGGGAAAACGGGCCTTCCAAATTAAATCTGTATTGTGAAAAAAAAGGAGAGCGTAAAATGGCGGAGGAAATAGAGGAAAAAGCGGCATCTACCGAGACATCTGATCCACCGGCGGAAACAGAAGATGATCCTAAAGCAGGGCAAGCATCGGATAAGCCGGCCACGTTTGCAGATTTAGAACAAAAGCCTGCTTTGAAGTCGTCGTCTTCTCCGGGAAATATTAACCTGCTTTTAGACGTTCCGCTCAAAGTCACGGTTTCGTTGGGCCATACCAAAATGTTGATTAAAGAATTATTGCATCTTGGGCCCGGCTCCATTATCGAACTTTCAAAAATCGCGGGTGACCCGATGGATATTTATATTGGCGAGAAACTCATCGCGCGGGGAGAAGTGGTTGTTGTGAACGATTTATTCGGCGTCCGAATTATAGATATCGTTAGCCCGGAAGAGCGGATAGAAACATTGGGGTAAGGGGATTATGGAAATGTTTTTAGGATTACTTAAAATGGGGGGTGCCCTTTTTATTGTTTTGGGGGCGATTGCCACAACGGCATATCTTGCCAAACGGTTTGTTCCTTCTCGTTTTGGATTAAAAAACTCTCCGATACAGATTTTAGCGACCTCCTATCTGGGCGCGAAAAAAGAGATTGCCTTAATTGAGGTTGGGGATGTCTTTCTGCTGGTGGGTATTACACCCAATCAAATTTCTTTGCTCACGCAAATGGAAAAATTTCCTTTAGATCCCCAAAAAACATTTAGCATGAAA
>CAYJXH010000003.1:7371-21746 GCA_964373975.1 uncultured Nitrospirota bacterium
TCCTTCTTATGGGAGGCGGTGAGACTCTTTTCGCGCAACAGGTGACTAAATCTGTTGCTGAAAAAACAATTCCCCAACCTCCCCCCTTAATGACCGTGAACTTTGGAAGCGTGGATAAACCCCTTTCAGTGGGGATCCAGATCATGATCCTGTTGACGATCCTTTCCCTCGCGCCTGCTATTTTAATTATGATGACATCCTTTACGCGCATTATCGTTGTGCTTTCGTTTTTGAGACAGGCATTAGGCACACAGCAGGCCCCTCCCAATCAGGTATTGATCTCATTGGCCCTTTTTCTAACCCTCTTTATTATGTCGCCGATTCTAACAAAAATTAATGCGGAAGCCTTACAGCCTTATATTGCGGACGAAATTACACAACAAGAAGCGTTGCGGCGATCGGCGCAACCGATTCGCGACTTTATGCTAAAGCAGGTTCGGGAGAAAGACCTGTCGCTCTTTGTGGATATTACGAAGCTAGGCCGTCCTAAAAACTCTGACGATATTCCCACGCAGGTCATTATCCCGGCATTTATGATCAGTGAGCTTCGCATTGCTTTTCAGATTGGGTTTCTAGTGTTTCTGCCCTTTTTAATTATTGATATTGTCGTTGGGTCTGTTTTGATGTCTATGGGTATGATGATGCTTCCGCCCGTCATGGTCTCGCTCCCGTTTAAACTGATTTTATTCGTGCTCGCCGACGGCTGGTATTTAATCGTAGGATCGCTCGTCAAAAGCTTTGGATAAGGCGGCACCGGCCGCTGCGGAATAAGCGGCCTCGTTGGGCCGCTAAAAGAATAAAGATTTATCTTTTGGAGGGGGCACAGCGTGCCCACTATTATAAAAATGTCGCCAGAATTTGTGATTGAAATTGGGCAAAGAACAATTGAAACGGCACTGTTTCTTTCCGCGCCGATCTTAATTACAACGCTTGTTGTTGGATTGATTGTCAGCCTGTTTCAAGCGGTGACACAGATCAATGAAGCCACGCTTACGTTTCTCCCAAAAATGTTGGCTGTTGCGATGGCAATGGTATTTTTCTTTCCGTGGATGTTGTCGCTTATTGTAGGTTTCACCGCGAACCTCTTAACAAATATCCCCGTGTATATTCGGTGACGCATCATGGATACCGTTGCCGATTTTGTCAAAACGGTTTGGGAGAATGAGCTAACCTTTCTTTTTATTCTCGCTCGGATTGGCTCCTTTGTCATGGCCCTTCCCATATTGGGCGGCGGCGGAACGCCTCCTTACGTCAAGGTGATGCTGGTGGTTGCAATGTCGTTTGTCCTCTTCCCGATTGTATCGGGAACTTTTCCGCCCCCGTCGCCTACGCCTCCTGCACAGCTTTCTCTAGGACTCATTGTGCAAGGGCTTTTATCGGAGATCACCATTGGACTGATTATTGGCTTTGGCGCGCGCATTATTTTTGCCGCAGTGGAGCTCGGCGCGGAGATGGCTGGGATGCAGATTGGTTTTGGCGTGGCCAATGCGTTTGATCCCATATCCAACCAGCAGGTCTCTCTTATGCGGCAGATTTACATGGCGATTGCGGCGCTTACTTTTCTGTCAATATACGGAGATCATACGGTTTTAAAGGCATTGGTCTATAGTTTTAAATGGGTTCCCACAACAGGTTTTATGATTAAAGGCCAGCTTATTGAACAAATTATTCGAATGGGATCAGACCTTTTTATTCTTGGAATGAAAATTGCAGCACCTATTACTATTGCATTACTTTTGACGCAAATGGCGATGGGGGTGATCTCGCGGGTGGTTCCGCAGATTCAGGTCTTTATGTTTAGCTTTCCCCTGACCATCGGAATAGGTCTTATTGTATTTGGCCTCTCTCTCTCTCTTTATGGAGGTCTTTTAAGGGAGCAGATGGGGGGCGTGTTAGAAAAGAATTTATCGGATTTGTTGTTGAAAATGAAATCGTAGGGGAAAGATTTTTATGGCGGACGAAGAACAAAAAGATGAACGAACCCTCCCTGCGTCCGAGCGGCGCCGAGAACAGGCGCGGGAAAAGGGCGATGTTACAAAGTCGCGCGAGCTGATTTCCGCCGCGATGATTTTAGGTGGGGCGTTTTGGATCTATTCTATGGGAGAGTCCACAATCACACGTCTTATTGAAATAGCGTCATTAAATTGGTCCATGGCCATGCCTGCTCCTTCTACCCCCGAAAATTTACATAACCTCATCCTGACGCTTATGAGCAGTACCCTTTGGGTCATCCTCCCGATTGTTGGATTTTTTTGTACCATTGCCGTTGCCGCTTCCCTTGCTCAATACGGATTGCTCTTTAGCACGGAAGGCTTCATGCCCAATTGGAGCCGGATTGACCCGATGAGCGGATTCTCACGGATTTTCTCCTTAAACGCCCTCTTTGAGCTTTGCAAGACATTGTTTAAGTTTCTTGTAATTGGTTTTGTCGTCTACCTCATTATCAAAGATGAGATTCCGGCCCTTTTGGTCTCGACACAGCTTGCCCCCAATGCGATGCTGATGGATATTGCCCGCATCGTTACGCGGTTGCTCTTCTTCTCGGGATTGGTTGTTTTAGTCATTGGCGCGGCGGACTACGGGTTTCAATGGTGGGAGCATGAAAAGAAATTAATGATGACGCCGCAGGAGATGAAAGAAGAATTACGGCAAACGGAAGGGAATCCGCTGGTGAAGGCGCGCGTTCGATCAATACAAAGACAAATGGCGCGTAAACGAATGATGACCGAGGTGCCAAAGGCCGCCGTAATTATTACAAACCCCACGCATTTGGCCATTGCCTTATCCTATGACCCCAATAATATGGGCGCGCCTAAAGTGATTGCAAAAGGCGCAGGCTTTATCGCCCAGCGTATTCGTGAAATAGCGTTAGAGCATGGCGTGCCTTTGGTTGAAAACAAGCTTTTGGCGCAGACCCTTTTTAAAACAGTTTCTCTCGGCGGGAGTATCCCCTCCAGTCTGTATCGGGCTGTTGCAGAGATATTGGTTTACGTCTATAAAATAAAAGGAAGTTCTGCGGGGAGCGCCTAATGGCAACCACGATAGCGGAAGAAAAGATGGCTTTCCCCAAGGCGGACGTTGTTTTAAGTCTTGGCGTCGTCACTATTTTAATGGTGATGATCCTGCCGTTACCCAGTTTTGTTATTGATCTTTTTCTTGCGTTTAGTTTCTCGCTGTCCCTGCTGATTTTGTTTGTTTCAATGTATGTCCTGCGCCCCGTGGATTTTTCCACTTTTCCGTCTGTGCTTCTTTTTGTGACGCTGTATCGTTTAGGGCTGACCATTGCGACCACCCGTTCAATTCTATTGCATGGACACGAAGGACTGGATGCGGCAGGTCAGGTGATTAAGGCGTTTGGGGGTTTTGTGGTCGGCGGAAATTACGCGGTCGGCACGATTGTTTTTATTATTCTGGTGGTGATCAATTTTGTGGTGATTACCAAGGGCGCAGGCCGTATCGCCGAGGTCTCGGCGCGTTTTATGTTAGACGCGATGCCGGGCAAGCAGATGAGTATTGACGCGGATTTAAACGCGGGAATGATTGACGAGAAAGAGGCGCGGCGGCGGCGTGTGGCGATTGCGCAAGAGGCTGATTTTTACGGCGCCATGGACGGGGCATCTAAGTTTGTTCGTGGAGACGCCATTGCCTCGATTCTCATGATTATCGTTAATATCATTGGCGGTTTGAGTATTGGTGTTATTCAAAAAGGAATGGCAGTCGGCGCTGCGGCGCAAAACTATACCCTGCTGACGATTGGAGAAGGTTTGGTCACGCAGATTCCGGCCCTGCTTCTTTCTACTGCGGCAGGTATTATCGTTTCTCGCGCCGCGTCAGAAACCAATCTGGGCACCGAGGTCTCGCGGCAGATGTTGCTTCATCCACGCGCTATTATGGGTGCCGCCAGCATTATTCTTTTAATGGGACTTCTTCCTGGACTTCCGCATTTAGCATTGCTTTCATTGGGCGGGGCGTTTGGTTATATTGGGTATGCGGCTGAAAAAACCCAAAAAATGGCAGAGAAGGTGAAGGTGGAAGAGGTGCAAAAAACGCTGAAATTGCCCGAAAAAGTTGAGGGCATTGCCCCGTTTGATCTCATGGAGTTAAACGTGGGCTATGGCTTAATTCCACTGGTGGATGAACGGCAGGGCGGGGAGCTTTTAAAGCGCATTACTTCTCTCCGAAATCAGTTGGCCATGGAACTCGGTTTTTTGGTTCCGCCGGTGCATATACGCGATAACTTGCAGTTAAAGCAAAATGAATATCTTATTTTAATCAAAGGATCAGACGTGGCGCGGGGCGAACTGCTTGCTGGACATCTTCTGGCGATGAATCCGACGGGTATTAGCAACGGGGTCATCCCCGGCATCGTGACCAAAGAGCCTTGTTTTGGTCTTCCTGCGCTTTGGATTGAACCTGCGGATAAAGATAAAGCCCAGGCCGCAGGCTACACGGTGGTAGATCTTTCCTCGGTTTTGGCAACGCATATTACAGAAGTGGTTCGCAACCACGCACATGAATTGCTGGGGCGGCAAGAAACACAGGCCCTTCTCGATCAGTTCAAAAAAGAGTCTCCCAAGGTGGTTGAAGAGCTTGTTCCAGCCCTGATTCCATTGGGTTCTCTTGTAAGAGTTTTAGGAAATCTTTTAAGAGAGCGGGTTCCTATTCGCGATTTGCGTACGATTTTAGAAACATTAGCCGATATGGCGCTGTCTATTAAAGACCCCGATATGCTCACAGAATATGCCCGGCAGTCTTTAGGGCGCAGTATTACAAAACAATATCAGTCGCCGGATCGGACATTGCCAGTGATTCATCTTGATCCTAGATTAGACAGCCAGATTGCCGCAACGGTGCATCAAACGGCGCAAGGCTCTTATCTTACATTAGACCCGATTATCGCGCAGAAGGTGATTACGGCTATAAAACATGCCATTGAGCGTGTGACGGCCCGTGGGGCTTCTCCCGTACTTTTATGCTCGCCGGCCATACGGCCTCATTTGCGGAAACTGGTTGAAAGGGCTTATCCTAATATAGCGGTTCTTTCCACGAGTGAGATTGTTGCGCAGGTACAATTGCAATCGCTAGAAACCGTGAGGGTCTCCGATGAGGATTAAAACGTTTGAAGCCTTAGACATTGCGGCGGCGATTGCGGCCGTTAAAAAAGAGATGGGGCCGGACGCCGTTATTCTATCCACTCGGGAGGTGAAAAAGGAAAATGGTCTTTTTGGCCTTTTTGCGCACGCAACGGCGGAGGTGGTTGCCGCGACCGATCTTTCTGCGCAAGAAACAGCAACACTGCTTAAACCCTCTCCCTTACTCCCCGCCCCTTCTCGTCCCCAAGGGATAGGAAAGGAATTAAGCGGGGATAATCATACTGAAGAGAGGAAATCTTTTGATTATCTTTTGAGGGAGATATCCGATGAGCATGGGGTTGCGCCAAGAGAGAATAAAAGAGAAAATAAAAGAGAAAATAAAGCGGCGTTGACGGCCTTGTATGAGAAGGCCATTCAAAGCGGGCTAGATCAGGATACATCGGAGCATCTTTTTGACCTCGTCCAAAAGAAATTAGAATGGGATTCTCCTCCGACCGAGGCGTTCTTAAAAGAGTATATTCGAAAAATTATCAGTGAGTGGGTCATAAAATTTGCGAATCCTGCGCCAGTCACTTTAGAGAATCCGATCATCGCGCTGGTGGGTCCGACTGGCGTTGGAAAGACAACCACGCTCGTTAAAATTGCGGCAACGTTGCGCCAAACGAAAAAGAAAGTAACCTTGGCAACGCTAGATACCTACCGTGTTGGCGCCGTGGAACAGTTAAGGACGTATTCGCAGATCTTGGGGATTCCAGCGCGTGTGATCTCTTCTGCCGATGCGCTGATTGATCTTTGTGAGGAGACACAGAAGAGAACGAAAATGAAGTCCGACGCAGGAGAATTTTTATTGATTGATACGGCGGGGAGATCGCCCTTTAATGATGCCCAGATGGCGCAGTTGAAGATGCTGGCGTATGCGACGATTCAGGTTCATTTAGTGCTTTCTGCGGGAACGCGGGCATCTGACTTAGACGACATTATAGATCATTTTTCAGCCGTTCCGATCAATCGGCTTCTTTTTACAAAACTGGATGAAACAAAACGGCATGGCCATCTTTTTGGCGTGATTCGGAAAAGAGGAATCAAACCCTCTTATTTTACAATGGGGCAGAGGGTCCCAGAAGATATGGAACCTGCGACACCGGAAAAGATTGCAGAATGGGTCCTGCCCCAAGGGGGGGGCTAGCGTTTGGGGTTGTGAGGGTGTACGAAAAAAGGAGGGAAAAATGGATCAAGCAGAAACATTACGAAGAGAGGTAGAGAATGAGGGGGAACACCATATCCGCGTTCTATCGGTGACGAGCGGAAAAGGGGGGATGGGAAAGACCAATACCGTTGCGAATTTGGCCGTTTCTTTTTCCAAGATGGGGAAACGGGTTTTGATATTAGATGCCGATCTTGCCTTGGGCAACGTGGATGTTCTGTTTGGCGTTTTGCCGCAGTTTACATTAGAGGATGTTCTTTCTGGACAAAAGCATCTTACGGATATTATCGTTCGGGGGCCGTGCGGCATTCAGATTCTCCCGACCGGTTCTGGCACCGACGAGATGGCGGAACTCACCCCCGATCAGAAGATTCATCTCATTTCGGAGCTAGATCAGTTGGAGAAATCGTTTGATATTTTTCTTATTGATACGGCGGCGGGTATTTCATCGAATGTTCTTTATTTTAACGCGGCGGCGCAGGACATTATTGTGATTGCCTCTGCGGAGCCAACCTCCCTAACCGATGCTTATGCGATCATGAAGGTCTTGTCAAAGCGGTATCAGGTAAAGCGGTTTCGGCTTTTGGTCAACATGGTATACACGGAACAGGAGGCGAAGGAGGTGTTCCGAAAATTAACATTAGTCACCGATCGTTTTCTGAATATTACCATTGATTATGTAGGGTTTATTCCGTATGATGGTTATTTGAAGCTGGCCGTTTCTCAACAAAGGGCCGTTGTTGATATTTATCCCAACGCAAAATGTTCGCAAAACTATATGCGTGTTGCGCATCAGATTTTACAGTGGCCGATTCCCACAGACCCAACAGGCTCTGTGCAGTTTTTTTGGCGGAAACTGCTTGCTGTAGAATCGGTGTGAGGGCTAAAGTGCGTTCCACTCTCTTTGAATTTTGGTTATGCCGGAGAATAAATCCGATTCAGAACAATACGAAAAATGGGTGACGGAGTTTGCTCCGTTGCTCCGTTATTTGGCGCATCGCCTTGCATTTCGTCTTCCCCCTTATTTAGATGTAGACGATCTGATTCAGGCGGGGGTGATTGGTCTTATGGACGCTGTTCAAAAATACGATCCGACGAAAGAGACGCAGTTTAAAACCTACGCCGAATTTCGGATTCGGGGCGCGATGTTAGATACCCTCCGTTCGCTAGATTGGGTTCCACGATCCGTTCATGAAAAAGTGCATCTTTTCCAGAAAACGTACGACCAATTGGTAAGGGATCTGGGTCGGGCGCCGGAGGAATCAGAGATTGCCAAGGCGCTTTCGATGACAGATGAAGCGTACGAAAAATTTTTATTTCAAGCCAAAGGCGTTTCTTTATTACGCTTGGAAGATTTAGGCATTGCAGAGGATAGCCCGTTTGACAGCATTGTTGATCCGCAAGCGGAAGACCCCTTCTCACAGCTTCTCGCGCAAGATACCCGACAAGCGCTCATGGAGGCAATCGGCCATCTCCCTGAAAAGGAACGGGGCGTGATTTCTCTTTATTACATAGAGGAGTTGACGATGAAAGAAATTGGGAAGGCGTTAAACGTTACGGAGTCGCGTGTCTGTCAGTTGCACACGCAGGCTATTTTACGTCTGAAAGGCCTGTTGTCGGCCGCGGCTTCCCGTTAAATGAAAATTGATTTAGAACGGATAATTTGGTAGAATTTTTATAAGGAGATTTTATGGATATAATGATTTTTTTGGGCATCGTGGTTTCGCTTGGGTTTGTACTCGGCGGGCAGGCATTGGAGGGCGGTAATATTGGTTCACTGGTACAGCCCACTGCGGCACTGATCGTCTTTGGCGGCGCATTTGGCGCGGTCATGGTTCAGTTTTCGATGACCCAGTTTAAATATGGTTTATCACTGGTAGCAGGCACCTTTAAACAGCCACCAGATCATGGTGTTGAATTTATTTTAAAAATTGTGGAGTATAGCGGTGTTGTTCGAAAAGAGGGTATTCTTGCAATGGAGAAAAGAATGGGCGAGGTGCATGACCCATTTTTCAAGAAGGGATTACAGCTCTTGCTAGATGGCACCGAACCGCGTATTCTAAGAGAGATATTAGAGACGGAAGTCACAATGCATGAAGAGTATATTGAAGCGGGACCTAAGTGGCTGGATGCTTATGGCGGGTACCTGCCAACTTTCGGGATTATCGGCGCCGTGCTTGGGTTGATCGTGGTGATGCAGAACTTGGATAAGCCCGAGTTGATTGGGGCGGGTATTGCCGTCGCCTTTGTGGCCACCGTATATGGTTTGGTGGGCGCAAACTTGATTTGTTTGCCCATGGCCAATAAACTAAAGATGCGGGCGAAAGAGCATGGGGCCGTGTGCTTCATGATTATTGAAGGGCTAATGTCTATGGCGGCGGGAGAAAATCCGCGGCTTACTCAAGAGAAGCTGGAAGGTTATTTATCAGACGCGAACAAGAAAAAACTGCCTCACGACAAATAATTTATTATGGCCAAGAAGCATAAACATCCTGAACATGAAAACCTCGAACGCTGGCTGATTTCGTACGCCGATTTTATCACGTTGCTGTTTGCCTTTTTTGTGGTGATGTGGTCCATGAGGGTTGACCCGCCTAGGAGTACACAGGTGGTTGAAGGGATTAAGCGCGCATTTAATACCTTTGGAGAGAAAACTGCGGCACAGGAGACTATTGTTGCTTTGGCGCAAGCTGGCGGGTCTCCTGCGATCTTTACGATGGAGCCAATGTTTCAGAGTATTCAAGACGGAATCAAAAAGATTGGCATTAAGGGGGCCAGTGTCAGCAAAGTAGATCGCGGCGTTGTGATCCGAATTCCAGATGAGGCTCTTTTTCAGGTTGGGCGTGCTGAAGTGAATGAAGATTTTAAAGAAAAATTGGATAAAACAGGGGCGCTGCTAAACGATCTACCCGATCAAAACCAAATTCAGATAGAAGGCCATACGGACAATATCCCCATTCATACGGCGGTCTATCCTTCCAACTGGGAGCTTTCCACGGCGCGTGCTATGGCGATTATGCGCCACTTTTTAGAGCGTAATAACATTGTCGCTGGAAGATTCGCCGTTGCGGGCTATTCTGAATATCACCCGATTGATACGAACGATACCCCAGAAGGGCGTTCAAAAAATCGCCGCATTGACATCCTTGTTATAAAATCAAATGACAAAAAAACGCCTCAAGCCCTGTCAGCGAGTCCTTCTGTAAAAGGAGAAGGCGTCGTTCCGTCTCGTCCTGTTGAGGCGGTGGAAGCAACGCCTGTTGACATTCATTAAACGGTATACAGAATGGTTCCAAACCGCGGCATGGCTTTCGCCACTTCTGTGTTTGGGAACCACGACCTTGCTTCTCCGATGATAAATCCTGCCTCTTTTGCAACTTGATACGAGATGTCTATTTCATGTTCGTCTATATTACTTAGCACCAAGACCCCATTTTGCGGCTTGAGTAATGAAAAGGCATGGTTGAATATCTTTGCAGGTTGTAGGGATGAAAGCGGCAGTCCCCACGCAAGAAGTGCTTCTTTTGTGACAAACGGATTGAGCAAAAACCCAACCTGTAACGGCTGACTCCATTTTAAAAAATCAATGGGGTGATACTGCCCAGAGGGAATCGTCTTTGCGTAGTAATGTCCGTAATCGGCCCGCGTGTGAAAATCAATCAATCGCCGATAGGCATCAATTTCAATGCCATGAACTGTTGGTCTATATCCCAACGCTGTAAAGTGTGCATCTAATATCGGGGCGAAGGCGAAATTTCTGGCACCAATATCAGCAACGATTAGTGTTGAACAGGGCTTGAAAGATTTTAGGATGTTTTGCCAATCGAATAACGCTAAAAACTGCTGGCACTCTTGTTGCAACCTGCAATCTACAGGGCTTACAGGGGTTCCTATCGGAATCGTCCTGCCCCATTTTATGTGAGAGCGCAGATTGAAATCAATACGGTTTCGGACACTAAAAAAAGAATCCTTTATGGCATCCCACATACAATTGGAAAAGGATTAAGGGTTATTCGCAGGCATGACGGTTAGGTTGGTCGCGCTGGTCCATTTTCCATAGACACCCAAAATTCGGACTGTCAGTGGGATGTCAACGCCTCTTCCCGCCGTGGTTAATAACCCGTCTCCGTTGATCGTTGCAACAGAAGCATCCGAAGATTTCCACACCACGTCGGTTTTTAAGGGGCGATCTATGTTGTCTGTGAAGAATCCGATCAGGACAAACTGCTGTGTTTTTCCGGATACAGCGGAGAAATTTTGTGGTGTAATGCGGATTCCTGTTAGCTCGGGAGGCGTGACAGTGAGCGGAGCGATGCCCTGAATTTTTCCTAAAACAGCCGTAATCGTAATCACGCCCGGCGTTAGGGCCGTGACAAAGCCTGTGGGGTCTATCTTTGCGACAGCGGGTTTTAATGAAGACCATGCGGCATCGGATGTGAGAGACCGCATTGTGCCATCGGAGAACAACCCTTCCAGAGAAAACTGCTGTGTTCGTCCCGCAACGATAGATGCTTCATTGGGAGACATACGGAGGGATATTAACTCTGCGGGTGTAACCGTTAGTTTGGCCGCTCCAACAATATTTTCGGAAGCGGCAGTGACAACAACATCCCCCGCACTGATGGCGGTGCCGAATCCGTCCTTATCAATTGATAGAACAGACGGATCAGAAGAGGTAAAGATAAGTCCAGAGCGAAGGGGTTCTATTGTGCCGTCAGTGAATGATCCCTCTGCGGTCAAGGCGGCATTCCGTCCTGCCGCGATAGATGGGGTGACCGTTTTAAGACGGATTTCTGTTAACGCTTTCGGGGTGACCAAAAGATTAGCCGCGCCAACGATCTTTCCTGCCACAATCGTTAGCGTTACGTTTCCCGGTGTGAGCGTTTTTATCAAACCGCTTACCCTATCAATTGTTGCAACCGATGGATTAGATGAAGAAGCGCTACTGCCGACGGGCAGTTTCCGTGTTGTGCCATCTGTAAATAGACCTTCAACAACAAACCGTGTTGTTCTTCCAGCCGCAACCGAGGTTTCGTTTAGGCCGAGTCGTATTTCCGTTATTTCGGCGGGTGTAATTGTCAACTGGGTTGTTCCCTGGATTTTGAAAGATGCCGCCGTGATTGTAACCGTTTGCGAAATTTCTGCTCCCTTTGATATTGCTTTTGCCAATCCATCATTATCAATTGCCAGAATAGACGGTTCGGACGAGATCCATTTTAAGGCGTCGGTGAGCGGCCTGGTTGTTCCATCGGTAAAAGTTCCGACAGCCGTAAAAACTTGTGACTGTCCTGCCAAAATAATGGGGCTGACTGGCGTAACCGATAGGCCTGTTAATTGCGGCGGGGTGACGGTTAGCTTGGCCGTCCCGCTCATGTTTCCTGAAAGGGCAGTAATGGTGACGATATGAGCCTCTTCCACCCCTTTCGCGTTTGCGATCCCCTCCTGATTGATGGTGACCACAGAGGGATCAGACACACGCCATGTTAGGTTGTCTGTGAGGGATTGTGTCGTTTTATCTGTGTAGACCCCTTCTGCAAAAAACTTCTGGGTCTGTCTTGCCGTAATAATAGATTGATCAGGGGTTACGCGAATTTCATTTAATTCTGCCGGGGTGACGGTCATTTTGGCTTTCGCGCTAATCTTGCCGGAAATGGCCGTAATGATTGCCTCTCCCTGCTTCAGTGCTTCCGCCATGCCGGAATCTTTTTGAATTTTAACAATAGAAGTATTGGACGATGAAAAAGAAAGATTAGATATTAGGGGCTGTTTTGTTCCGTTCGTGAAAGACCCTTCCGCAGTCAATGGCAGGGTCATGCCCGCGGCAATAGTGGATTCAGCGGGGGTAATTTGAATGGCCGTTAGTTCGGGAGCCAAAACCGTTAGGGCGGCTGTTTGGGTCACTTCCCCCCAAGTTGCTGTAAGGATAACCTCCCCTTTCAATAAAGCCGTTGCCATACCAGAATTGGCATCTAGGCGCAGGACGGAAGGATTAGAGGCGTTCCAAGTGACGTCCGATGTGATCGGCAACAAAGCCCCATCCGTGAAAGTCCCTTCCGCGACAAAAGAGAGGGTCTGCCCTGCAATAATGGGGAGCGTGGGAGAAATACGGATGGCTGTTAGCGCAGGAGGCGTTACGGTTAAAGCCGCTGTCCCAACCGTTTTCTCGTAATAAGCCTGTAGGGTAACTGCACCTTCTGATAAAGCCGTTGCGACATTAGAACCCCTGTTAAACGCAAGGACGTCAGGATCAGAGGATTTCCATTTTACGTCCGGCGTGAGTTGCCGTAATGTGCCATCGGTGTAAAGCCCTTCCGCAGTAAATGAAACGGCGAGTCCTTTAGCAATGGGATGGTCTGGGGAGATGCGAATGGTTGAAAGTTCAGGCGGGGTAACGGTCAGTTTAGCTGTCCCGGTTAGCGCTGAAAGCGCCGCCGTAATGGTGACTATTTTTGCGCTCTTGGTGGTTGCAAGCCCCGTTTCCCTGTCAATGGCAATGGCGGTTGTATCCGATGCCGACCATGTTACGCCCGTGAGGGGTTGGTCGGTGCCATCCGTGAATGTTCCCTGCGCGATAAACTGCTGGGTTTTTCCTGCCACAACAAAAGGAATAACAGGAATGACCTGGATTTTTTCTAATTCAGGCGGGGTTACCGTTAATTTTGCCGTGCCGCTTATTTTTCCTATAGCGGCGGTCATACGGACAGGGAGTGGGGCTGTAACGCCTTTCGCCACTGCCGTGGCTTGTCCCTGTTGACTGATTTCAGCAATAGCATTATTGGAGGAAGTCCATTTGACGCCTTCTTTTAAATCGCGAACCGTGCCATCGGAGAAGAAACCCTCTGCGGAAAACTGCTGTGCTCGTCCCGACGCAATAAAGGGAATGGCCGGAGAGACGCGGATCTCCATGAGGTCGGGCGGAATGGCCGTTAGGCTGGCCGTGCCAATTTGTTTTTTAAAAACCGCCGTAATCGTGACATTTCCTGCGGCAGACACTTTTGCCAATCCGTCATTGGTAATGGTTGCCAATGCGGGTTCCGACGAACCCCACAAGACATCGGATGTAAGCGGTACTGTCGTGCCATCTGTGAAGATGCCCTTCGCAGAAAACAAAACGGTTCTTCCCGCCGCCACCGTGGCGGCGGCGGGAGTTACTTCTACCCGTTCGAGCGTTGGGGGGGTGACGGTCAACACGACCGACCTGGTGATCTTCCCAGAAAGAGCGGTTACAAGAATGACCTGCGGCTGTTTTAACTCTTTAGCTATTGCCGTCGCTAAACCATCTGCATTGATGGACAAGACTTCAGGGTCAGACGAACTCCATGCGACATTGGATGTGAGAAGCATGGTTGTGTTATTTGAGAAGAAACCCTCTACAACAAACTGCTGTGTTTTTCCCGCCGCAATCGAGCTTTTAAGCGGTGTTATCTTCAACTGTGTTAGCTCCGGCGTCGGCACAGTCATCTTGGTTGTACTACGCATCTCCCCTGCGACAACACTGATGGTAACCGTTCCGGGGGCCACGGCGGTTAGAAATCCGGTATCGTCTATCGTCGCAACAGATGGATCCGATGATGCCCAAACCACCCCGCTTGTGAGGTCTTCTTTTTGGCCGTTTGATAATAGGCCTGTTGCGGTTAAGGATTGATCCATGCCGACTTCAATCGTCGAACGGGGCGAATTAATTTGCAGTGTTTTTAATGCCGAGGAGATCACAATTAACGTGGCCTCGCCTTGAATGGATCCTAAAGTCGCGGTGATTGTTGTTGTGCCTGCCCCGACTGTTAGTAGGGTGCTTTGCCCATCCAATTTAAAAAAGGTAGCGACACTTGCATTGGATGAAGCCCATGTTGTTTTTTTGCTGATGTCTTGGAAAGTGCCATCGCTCATGGCCCCTTCTGCGGTATAGTCTCGCTCTTGCCCCATGGGGAGCGTGAGGTTGCTGGGCGTAATGTGAATATCGGCAACGGGGTTTCCCTTGAAGAGGTCTGAAGACAGACTACAGCCGGTTAAAAGAGCCGCCCATAGAACAACGTTTGTAAACCGCGTAATAATGCGCACTGACATTTCCTATGAATATA
>CAYJXH010000004.1:0-21390 GCA_964373975.1 uncultured Nitrospirota bacterium
TTTTCAGACCGACCAACGGGAGGGCTATTATCGGGGTCGCCGTAGCGACCGTCGCGACAAAATCGGGTGGCGTTCCAGAGTTTGTTAGTGAAGTTGCGGTATCCGACAATCCGTTCTTCAGAGAGTTTAATATCGCGTCCCGGAGATGCCATTGAGGCAAGCGTGAACCGCAGGGCATCGGTGCCGTATTTGGTCATTAGTTCTAATGGATCAATGACGTTCCCTTTTGATTTACTCATCTTCTGCCCTTTTGCGTCTCGGACTAAGGCATGAATATAAACATCTTTAAAGGGAACTTGTTGGGTAAAATGCAGACCCATCATTATCATGCGTGCCACCCAGAAGAAAAGAATATCAAACCCGCTAATCAGCGTGTTTGTGGGATAGAACTTTTTTAGCAATAGGGTCTTTTCTGGAAAGCCCAATGTGGAGAACGGCCAAAGTGCAGAGGAAAACCAAGTGTCGAGAACATCGGGGTCTTGTCGTAGATCGGCCGAGCCGCATTTGGGGCATGTTTGCGGGGTAGTAACCGATACAATCGGCTCTCTGCATTCAATTCCGCATTGATTCTTATCATTTCCGTGACAATACCATGCTGGAATTTGGTGTCCCCACCAGATTTGGCGAGAGATGCACCAATCTTCAATATTCTCCATCCAGCCAAAATAATTGGGCTCCCATGATTCCGGAATAAGACGAACTTTTTTTTCACGAACAGCCAAGATGGCAGGGCCTGCTAAAGAATTTTCGGGGTCATTAACCTTCACAAACCACTGCAATGAACAAGAAGGTTCTATAATGCTTTTGCATCGGTAGCATTTTCCAACGGCCATGACATGGTCTTTGATATCAACGAGGAGACCTTCGTCTTCCAAAGCAGAAACAACCTGTTTTCTCCCTGCAAGTTGTGCAACTGACAGCGAAATGGTTGGGAGTTTATGTCGTTTTCCCGCCTTTTCATCATTAAAATCGTGTCCCGGGGTGATCTTTACTGCGCCTGTGCCAAATTCACGATCAACGAGGATTGGGTCTCCCACAATCGGAATGGTTCGTGTGGTTAATGGCAGGCTGATTTTTTGCCCAATATACTGATTGTAGCGGGAGTCGTGAGGATGCACGGCGACTGCTGTATCTGCGAGCATTGTCTCTGGACGTGTTGTTGCGACGACTAGAAATTTTGTCGGATCGTCGGCCAAGGGATATTTAATATGGTACATCTTGCCTTGGATTTCTTCGTGTTCCACCTCAATATCAGAAAGGGCTGTTTGGCATTCTGGACACCAATTCACCAATCGTTCCGCGCGATAGATCAGCCCTTCGTGATAAAGCCGTACAAATGCCTCTCGCACGGCCGTTGAAAGCGCGGGGTCTAGTGTAAATTGCTCACGACTCCAATCACAGGAGGCCCCTAATCGTTTAAGCTGGCTAACGATTGTTCCGCCAGAAGTTTTTTTCCATTCCCAAACCCGATCAATAAACGCGTCTCGTCCTATGTCATGGCGGCTTTTCCCATCTTTGGCCAGTTGCCGTTCAACAACATTTTGCGTGGCAATACCCGCATGATCGGTTCCGGGTAGCCAAAGGACATCAAATCCTTTCATTCGCTTCCAACGCGCCAGAATATCCTGTAGGGTTGTATTTAAAGCATGTCCTAGATGGAGCACCCCTGTTACGTTGGGCGGAGGAATGACCATGGAGAAGGTGAGAGGATTATTGGATTGATCATCGGCCCGAAAAGCCCCAGACTCTCCCCAGATTTTAACCCACTTCTCTTCAACGATAGATGGATCGTAAACTTTTTCTAACGACATAATGTTGTGCCCTATTTTTCTTTATCATCGCTATTGTACGCTATTGTATTATTCCAATTGCTATCACAATTGCCTTTTCTATCTCTTTCATTGTTGCGTCACTGATCTTGCCTGCAAAAGGCCCCCTAATCAGTAAAGATTTGTCTATCGTTGTTATCTGTTCACATTTAGCCATAGATGCCTTTGATAACCCCCCCTCATTCTCTTGAAGTAAAACATGGGTAGGTGCTGTCCTCAAGTTTGTAGACAAAGGAACAACAATAATGTCACTGGCTAGTTTATTTCGAATATCTAAAGAGACGACTAAAGCGGGACGATTCTTAATATCCTTTGGCTTTGATGGCAGATTGACTAAGTAGATTTCCCCTTTTTTAGGATATTCAATCACCCCATACCCTCTTTGCATTTTCGGAAGCTAGATAGGCCCACTCCCTGTCTTCCTCTTTTTCCTCTTCTGATAGAGATAGATAATAAGCCTCGATATCTTTTTCAACTGCTTTTTTCTTAGACTTCAGCAAAGAATCACGAAGCATTCCTTCCATGATTTGGCTTCTTGGCGATCCATTTTTCTGTGCGATTTCGTCTATCTCATTAACGACATCACCACTGATTGTTACTGTCAATTTTGTTTTTCTGAAAATACTTGTAGATGGCATAGTGAACCTCCTTTATCTCTTATAAATTATAAGATAATAAGGAAATAATTACAATATAAATCTTTTCATCCATTTAGCGTCTAATAGTTGACACCCCTATGAAATCTGGTAGAATATAATTGATGATCTATACTCTATAAGGCGTGAAATAACTATGGACGTGTCTCAAACAAAAAAGATAGTTGATATCATTGGTAAATCGCAGGCTATCAAAAAGGTTTTTGACTTAATTGACAAGGTGGCCGACAGCGATAGTACTGTTTTAATCTGCGGGGAGAGCGGAACGGGGAAAGAGGTTGTCGCTAAAAGAATTCATTTTCAATCTCTTAGAGCAGATAAACCCTTTATTCCGATCAATTGCGGGGCCATTCCTGAAGCCCTTTTAGAAAGCGAATTGTTCGGTCATGAAAAAGGTGCCTTTACCGGGGCGATTAACACCCGATTGGGACGATTTGAATTGGCAAACGGCGGAACGCTCTTTTTCGATGAAATTGGTGAAATGCCGTATCCCCTGCAAGTAAAACTGTTACGCGCCATTCAGGAACGGGAATTTGAACGGATCGGCGGGACAAAATCAATTCAGGTGGATGTTCGTATTCTTGCGGCGACAAACATTGATTTGGAACAGGCCGTTTTAGAAAAACGGTTTCGCACCGACCTCTTCTATCGGCTAAACGTGATTCCCCTGACCCTGCCTTCCCTGAAAGACCGAAAAGAGGATATTCCTCTTTTAATCGCTTATTTCTTGGAAAAATTTAATCAGAAAAAACAAACGGCGATTACGGGGATCAGCGATGATGCCATGCGTCTTTTAATGGCATACGCATGGCCCGGCAATATCCGTGAACTGGAGAATATTGTGGAACGGGTTGTTGTCCTCCGAGGAGAAGGCGTTGTTTCTCCAGAAGATCTCCCAGAAAAAATAACAGGTCGGAACGCCGACTGCGGAATGATTGCCCCTTTCTGGGAAGCACCCAAAATAGAAACCCTTGCGCCCGATCTAGGCGACGTATGCGCCGCCCCTATAATTAATTTTGCAACTGATTTTGCAACTGATTTTGAAATGCCCGACGAAGGCATTTCTCTTCCCAAACTTGTTGAAGATTTTGAAAATAAAATGATTGATCAGGCATTGAAAAAAGCCTTGGGTGTGAAGAGCCGCGCCGCCGTGCTTTTAGGGCTAAACCGCACCACACTGGTTGAGAAACTAAAACGAAGGGAGGCCGCGGCCGTAAGCGGTATTACAGGCCTCGTTGGGCCTGTAAAAGAACAGGTGATCTCGTCACCTGTGCAAGGATAAAGAAATGATCTCAATGATCCGAAGCGTTATTATGAGGAGAATGATTTTATTTGTGCCGTTGCTTTTTTTTGTTTTTTTCGTAACGACACGCAGTTTTTCGGAAACGCCCTCTGTAAAAGTAAAAGGAGAGGATGACCTATTCTCTATGATTCCAACAACGCTTCTAAAATCGTTTCAACCTGCATTAAACGCCTATAACAAAGGTGATGTGAATCGTGCAATCGTTGGGGCAAAAGGACTTCTGAAAAAAAAAGAGCTGACTGAAACAGCAACCGCTCTCTTGGGAGATTTCTATCTGCGGCGATGGGAAGGCGCAGGGTCAGGAGAAGGCCCGGAGCTCATCGCGGCACTCGATGCCTTGGAGGATGTGATGCGTCAATACGGCGGTACGGAAAATGCTGATTTAGCCCTTTTGAAAAGAGGAAATCTTTATTTGAGTCGGCAACAATATGGGGAGGCAGGCGGTAGTTTCACGCGGGTGGTTCTGCGGCATCCCCAAACCCCTTACGCGGCTTCAGCGCAGGTAGGACTTTTGGAAGCAACTCGGGGCTTAAGACGGTGGGATCAGATCATCCGCTGGTATCCTCGGCTTTCCACTTTTAATCCCTCCCTTTACAATCAGCAACGGGGGGCATTTGTCTATGCGAATACCTTGTTTGAATTGGGGCGATTTAGTGAATCCTACGCGAAATATCAGTTTGCGGACGCGCTCATTCCAAATTCTGCGGCGAAGAATCAAGACCCCGAGAGTTTTTTCCATTATGGAGAGGCGGCGTATCGCTCGGGACATCAAGCCCATGCCAAGGCGATTTTTAAAAACGTTTACGGCCAATTTCCAGACCATAAAGTTGCCCCAATGGCTATGGCATTTATTTCAAATATGCTGAGGTTAGAAGGAGAAACCGGTAAGGCGCAGGAATTAGCAGACAGGCTTTATTTTAGACAACTCAATACGCCGACAGAACGCGTGGGAAAAATTATCGCCGCGACCGGGCGTTTGGCTTCTCTGGATTGTAAAGACCCCTGCAAATCGGAAACGATTCAGCAAAGCATAAAGCATATTGAAACGGAATCAAAATTGGTTCTTCTGGAAAGACCTTTTACCACAACCACACAGGCCGCTATTTTAGACGGCCTCGTGCAAATGAGACGCTATATTACTTTTGATACAGCCGAAGAACTTTATGAGGAGATGATTTCCATTTTCCCGGTGCAATCTCCTTATCTTCCCTTTGCAAAATCATATCTTCACCAAACCGTTTTAGAACATTTCAAATTTCTTCATGACCCCCAAGAGGTTATTACCCTTTTTCACCGTTTTAGGAGGGCGTTTTCCCCAGCAGAAATGAACAGTGAAACTGGATTTAAACTTGCGAAAAGCCACATGGATCTAGGGCTTTTAGCAGATGCCATTGAATATTTTAAGCCGATTGCCGCCAACGTTAAAAATCCAATGGCAGAAGAGGCATTTTATAATATGGGGTTGCTCTTGGCCCAAATGGGGCGATATTCAGAGGCCCAAAATATGCTGGAGCGATTTTTAGACCGATACCCTAAAAGAACGGACGTATTGTCTACATTAGGAAATGCCTATGATGTGCAGGGAAAAACCGATTTAGCGATCAATACCTATAAAAAGTGGCTGGGCTATTACCCAAAACATGCCGACCGAAAGATCGTTTATCCAAAATTGGCGAGTGCTTATCGGCTTAAAAAAGAGTTAGACAACGAGATTAATCTTTATTTGCAATGGATTAAAGAGACAGAAGCACCGTCAGAACGTCCTTATATCGGGCTTGCAGATGCTTACTATGAAAAAAAGTTATATAAAAACGCGATTGAAACCTATGAGAAGGCATTAAAAGTAGCGCAAGATAAAAAAGATATTGATTGGGCTAAATTTCGCATTGGGGCTTCCTATTTGGCCTTAGGGAAAAAGGATGATGCGGGAAAAATCTTTCAGGAAGTTGCAAAAGAAGCAAAAACCCCAATTATAAAAAAGACGGCTAAGGAGACAGATGCCAGCCTGAAACAAGAAAAGAAGCGTTTGCAAGAGGGTGTACGACCTCTGCGGGTTGCAAAAAATTCGCTATCAGCGACCTCTACTCCTCTTCAAGGCAATCCTGTCAAAAAGAAATAGGGATTTGATGCGTCCGGTATTGTTTTTGCTTAAATATAGGGGTGAAAAGATTTCTTAGGAGCCACATGAAAATAACTTGCGCAGTTCGGTGGCCGATTCATCCCGATTGGCGTTGTTGTTCGTCGCTTACTTACCAAAGGGTAAGCGCACTCCTTACGCCTAGCCAATCGGGCGACTCGACCCCCTCACTTTTGCACAAGTTATTCTCACGGGGCTCCTTAGTGGAAAGAAGGAACAAGATGAAGGGTATTATAAAGAGTATCATCGTTATGACGATCATCGCCTTCTCTCTTTGCGCCCCTGCGTTTGCTGTTGATTCACCCAACAAGGGCACGGCGCGGCGCGCCGTGCCCCCACGAGAACCGGCGGTCAGGCACGTTGTCTTGCCGGCGACGAAGCAAGTCAAAAAGCCTCCTCCTCAAAGGGAACCTTCTTTGGCTGAACATGACTTGTCTCCCTATATGACTGGGAGCGATGAGGCGGTGTTGGGGCAGGCGCTGAAGGCCTATCGTGCGGGTAATATCTCTGGCGCCATTTCAGAAACAAAACGTTTATTAAAGTCTGCGGGGGATGCGCCAGAAGTTGCGTCTTATTTCTTGGGTGAATTTTATTTAAAGCAGGCTGATGCGGGCGAGGATCAAGAAGCGATTCCCAATGCGTTGGCCGCGCTCCAAAAGGCTGTTCTAAATTATCCCAAGTCCAATCGTGTTACGTATGGCCAATTTAGAATGGGAGAGGTTTACATTCGTCAGAGGTTTTATCAAGAAGCCATTGGGAATTTTAGGCGTATTGTGGATCGAGGCTATGAAGACGCATTTACGCTGAAGGCTAAAATCGGTATTGCCAAATCGTACCAAGCCTGGGGGCGATGGCCGGAAGCGAAGCAGTCTTTTATGGCGTTATTACAGGAGAAAACGCCGCTTTCTCCCGCAGAGCGATCTATTATTTTGTTTGGCCACACCGATATTCTCTATCAGATGGGTCAATTTGAGCCTGCTTACCAAGGCTATAAGTCTGCGACCTCGGTCAATCCAGACTATCGTTTTTCAGACCCTGATGCGCTTTTTCAATTTGGCGAGGCCGCCTATCGGGCGCGCCATTTTCAAGACGCGAAACTGGCCTTTTTTGATTTCTATAACATCTATCCGAAACATCCGTTGGCTTCCGTTTCCTTGGCGCGGATCAAAACGATTCTGAAGGATGAGAAAAAAACGGTGTCAGGTCCAAAACAGGGTATTACCTTAATATCTCCTAAAATTCCTTCTGTTGATGACACCTTGAAACGGCTGGCTTTTGAGGCGATTCGCGCCGCGAACAAAGACCCTGTCGTAAACTTAGGCCGCATTCTTTTATCGTTGGAAGCGATTCAAAAATGTTTGCAGACTGTTCCGCGCAAAACAGAGGAGGCCGGGGGGCCTCTTTCCTGTGATAGGCCGTCGTTAGAAGAACAGGCTTTTTATCCTCCGTCCAAGTTGCGTTTAGGTCTGGGTAAGGAGATCAAGGACAACGCGCTTGATCTATTAAATAAGGTCTCTCCCTCTACCACCGCGCAGGGAATTATTTTGGAAGCCATTTACCACTTTAAGAAATATAAAGATATTGAGGCCGTTATAGAGATTGAAGCCACACTCCTTGCGAGTCTGCCTGTTTCTTCGCCCTACAGGAATGAGGTTGAGGCCACCCTGCATGAAACGATTGTTAATGAACTTGGAATGATACGCGATCCCGAAAAAATTGTTACCCTCTATTATGCCTATCCCGTTGCCTTTACAAAACAGATGTTAAATAGTGAGATCGGGTATACCATTGCCATGAGCCATATCAATACAGGTCTTCTCACCAAAGGGATTGCGCTTTTGAAGCCGATTTCGGAGAATACAAGGTATCCACTTTGGAAAGAGGCTATTTATGAAATCGGCAAGGCCTCTTTAGCGCTTTCCGATCACGGAGAGGCGCAACAAGCCTTAGAGAAATATCAACGCATTTCGCAGGATAAGGATAAGGAGAAGGCGTTTGCTGATCTAGGTCATCTTCATTTTAAGCGCGGGGACGCGTCCAAGGCCGTTTTGGCTTATGAACGCTGGCTGTCCCATTTTCCAAAACACCCCGATCGGGCCGATATTTATCTCAAACTTTCAGAGGCGTATCGCTATCAAAACAGTTTTGAAAATGAAATTAAGGTTTATTCAAAATGGATTGCAGAGGAAAAGGGAAAGGGGTTAGATGTTCCTTTGATGAGACACGCAGACACCCATTTTCAATTGGCGCAATATGATAAGGCCATTGCGTCTTATCGCGCTATTGTAGAAAACAACACGGGCGGGGCAAAAGAAATGGATTGGGCTATGTTGCGTCTTGCGATAAGCTATGATTTGTCGGGACAAGAGAAGGAAGGTAAAAAATACCTTGAGAGTATCTCTCGAAAAAAGAAAAACTCTCTGATTAAACAGATCGCCGTGGAAAAAACAGAGATGCACAGTAGGTGATTATTATGGAAAAAGAAAAGGTAGAACTGCTTGAAGAGGCTTTGCGGCAATTTAACACCACCTCCACCGAGTTGGAAAAGAGCTATCGCCTGCTTGAGGGGCAAGTGCGACAACTCAAAGACGAGCTGGAGATTAAAAACAAGGCCCTGCAAGAAAGCACCCTAGAGCAGGATAAGCTTCGCGAACAAGCAGAACGCAATAAACGTTTGGCCGCCGTGGGAGAGATGTCTGCACGCATTGCCCATGAGTTAAGGAATCCGTTAGGGAGTATTGAGCTTTTTGCATCTCTTTTGAAAAAAGGGCTATCGGAAGAACCCGAAAAACAATCATGGACAGACCATATTCACACGGCTGTTTCTGCAATGGACTATGCCCTGACCAATATGCTTTTTTTTACGGGGAAAGCCAATCCGCATTTTCAAAAAACGGACTTAAAAAAGATCATTGAGGAAGCGTCTCTTTTTGCGACCCACCTCCTCCAACAAAAAGAGATTCACTTTGTGGCGTCGCTAGACGCCCTTACCGAACCCATTGATTGTGATGAAGACCTATTAAGACAGATTTTTGTCAATTTAATTTTAAACGCAATTGATGCTCTGAAAAATGGGGGACATCTTACGATTCGCGCGGCTTCCGAGGCAAAACAGGTGCAGATTTTCATTCAAGATACGGGCTGTGGCATACCCGAAGATCAGCTCTCTAAGATATTTGATCCCTTTTTTACAACGAAAAACAAGGGAACTGGCCTAGGTCTTGCAATAGTATATAGTGCAATCGTTGCGCATAACGGAACAATCGAGGTGAAAAGCAAGGTTTTAGAAGGGACTGTTTTTACGGTAACCCTTCCAAAGGGTCATTAAATGAATGCCAATGCTAAACAAATTTTAGTGGTAGATGACGACCCCGCAATGCGTGTGGCATTGACGGAATCGCTTAAACTGATGGGCTACGCGACGCAGGAAGCCTCATCGGGTGAAGATGCTTTAGCGCGTCTCAACGAAAAACAGGTGTCTGCCATTCTGACCGATATGCAAATGTCCGGGATGAGCGGGCTTGATCTTTTTCATACTGTGAATAAAAGAAATCTAAAAATACCTGTCATTATTATGTCGGCACATGGAACAATTGACACGGCCGTCTCGGCGATGAAGCTGGGCATTTTAGATTATCTGGTAAAACCGTTCTCGCAAGAGCGGCTTTTGGAGGTGGTTAAAAAAAGTGCTTTGGGTGTTTCTTCTCTAACGATGTCCGATTCGGTAGGGGCGGGTTTGAAATCCGCGCTTACCAATGCGCAAAGATTAAATCCTCGGGTTATTTTGACGAAAGATCCGGGGATGCTTAAACTTTTGAAAATGGCAGAAGTGGTGGCAAGTAGTGATGCAACGATTTTTATTGAAGGAGAAAGCGGAACGGGCAAAGAACTTTTGGCGCGATTTGTTCACGAGCATTCTCCGCGCGCCCATCGGCCTTTTATTGCAATCAATTGCGCCGCTGTACCAGAAAATCTTTTGGAGTCGGAGTTATTTGGGTATGAAAAAGGCGCATTTACAGGGGCAATTACAAGAAAACCGGGAAAATTCGAGCTGGCACATACGGGAACAATTCTGCTAGACGAGGTGAGCGAGATGCATATTTCCCTACAGGCCAAACTGCTTCGCGTTTTACAGGAAAAAGAGGTGGATAGCGTAGGCGGAAGGGCACCGATTCCCCTGGATATTAGGGTGATCGCAACGACCAATCGCCCTATTTTAAAGGAAGTGGAGGCAGGCCGTTTTCGGGAAGATTTATATTACAGATTGAATGTTTTCCCTCTCCACATTCCACCGCTTAGAGACCGAATGGCGGATATCCCACTCCTTGCGGAATATTTTGTCAAGAAAGCGGCCAATAGAAATAATAAAGAGCAAGTAACAATTTCTCATGAGGCCATTTCTATTCTCATGACAAATAAATGGCGTGGCAATGTGAGAGAAATGGAGAATATTATAGAAAGAGCCTCTCTGCTTGCACAAGAGGGGGTAATTCTTCCTGAACATCTTTCGGTGACAGGGGTACCGTACCCTGCGGGGGCAACGTGTCCTGCGGGGGGACCGTACCCTGCGGGGGCAACGTTCGGGCTAGCGCAGGAGGCGTCTCCTGTTCATATTCCTAATGCTCTCCCCGCCACTGATCGTGCGCTTTCTAATGGTTTTGGCAATGGTTTTGCAACGATTACCCTGTGGGAAGCGGAACGGAACGTTATTTTAGGGACATTGGAGAAGTTGAATGGAAACCGAACCCATGCGGCAAAGAGTTTGGGGATTAGTCTCCGAACACTTCGAAATAAACTAAAAGAATACCGCTCAAACCTCGCAGGGGACACTCCCCTTGCTTCCGAAGAAGGCGACCTAGAAAATTCAGAGGAAGAAGAGGGCAACGTGCCCTGCGGGGGCAACGTGTCCCGCGAAGGCAACGCGTCCTGCGAGGGTAACGTGCCCCGCGGGGGGATAGGCAAAAATTTCCCCGTTGCGCGTGTCGGTATGGGCTAACAACGTAAGGAGTAATATGTTTATTAACTTATTTGATAAAACAACCAATCTTTTGCATCGGGGACTTGATCTTAGGACGGCAAAACATCAGGCTACAGCTTCCAATATCGCCAATCAGGATACACCCTTCTATAAGGCAAAGGAGATGGACTTTAAGAAGGCGATACGCGATTTTATTCCGCCTCCAATGGACGTTCCAATGTCCACAACGAATAAAGCCCATTTTGCCCTGACAATGAAGCTGAATCTGACGGCATCACAGCATATTCCGGTGGGAGGACATCCGCGCGGGGCCGAGTCATACATACAAGAGTCCCAAGACAAGACCACCCGTCTGGATCAAAACAATGTGAATGGGGAACAACAGATGGCGCAGTTGGCAGAAAATAATTTAATGTTTAACGCGGCTTCTCAATTGATTTCTAAGAAATTTGGAGGATTAAAAAGTGCTATTCGAGAAGGAAGGTAGTTTTACCACCCCTTGCCCCTCCTTACAAAGGAGGGGATTCCTCCCCTCGTTGGGGTTGTGGAGTAATATAACCGTTGTAGGGGTGCCCCTTGTGGGTACCCAAGATGTTAAAGGAGGTTGTTATGGATATTGAAAAAGCATTTGCGATTTCGGCTTCAGGGTTAAATGCACAAAAGCGGCGGCTGGAGGTTATTTCAAGCAATCTGGCCAATGCAGAATCTACACGCACGCGCGAGGGAGGGCCTTATCGGCGGAAAGATGTTATTTTCGAGACGACCCCCGTGGCGGCCGCGCTAGAAGAGCCAACCAATTTTTCGGAAATTTATCAGGGGGTGAAAATTAGCAAGATCGTGATGGATAAAACACCTCTGCGAAAGGTCTTCGAGCCGCAACATCCAGATGCCGATGTTGACGGTTATGTTTTATATCCGAATGTGAATGGCGTTTCAGAAATGGTGAATATGCTTTCTGCGCTCCGCTCTTACGATGCAAATGTTACCGCACTAGACGCATCCAAAAGCATGGCACTAAAGGCATTAGAAATAGGAAGATAGGGGGGGCGGCCCGGCCGCCGGCGGGATTACAGCCCCGCAGGCGGCGTACCGCCCGTTGGGGCTGTGGAATCTAGGGGGAGCGAAGCGAGCAAGGTAAAGGAGGGAAATAAAATGGCTATTGAATCTATTGGAGCACAGACAGTTGGGCCGCAGGCGGCGGTACCCAAAGAGAGTTATCCATTTACACTGGGTATTGATCAAGCGGATAAAACATTCGCACAAACAATGAAAGAATCAATTCTAAAGGTAAACGATGTCCAAACACAGGCAGACCAATCTATCGTTGACCTCACAACAGGAAGAAACACCGATATTCATCAAACAATGATTGCCGTTGAAAAAGCAGAAGTGACCTTTCAAATGATGATGCAAGTGCGAAACAAACTGATATCCGCATACGAGGAAGTATCCCGAATGCAGGTCTAGCGGGCACGGCCCGCAGCGGTATTACAGCCCCCGTTGGGGCTGTGGAAAGAGGGAGAGACACGTAGGGGCGGGTTTGCCGCCCTTACCGAACGGAGTAAATTATGCCGGAATTTATTACAGCGATTGCTAACAATTTGCGCGACATGAGCATGGGCAAAAAGATTGCCCTGCTAGGCACGCTCGCGGCAACCGTGGCCGTTATTGCGGTGACTTTCTTTTGGGCGCAGGCACCAAAATTTGAGTTACTTTATTCCAATCTCGCATCGGAAGATATTCACGCTATTGAGCAAAAACTCAAAGAGGATGGGATTCCTTATCAGTTTTCAGAAGACAAAACAGCCATTTTAGTATCAGCCGAAAAGGTGCATGAAACAAGGCTTAAGTTGGCCAGCGAAGGGCTTCCTTCATCGGGCGGTGTTGGATTTGAGCTTTTTGATAAGTCAACCGTCGGTGTTACAGAGTTCGTACAGAAACTCAATTATAAACGCGCCTTGCAGGGAGAACTGGCGCGCACCATTGCCCAGTTTCCCGAAGTCATTCGCGCGCGGGTTCATATTGTGGTCCCAGAGAAAAGCCTTTTTTCGGAGCAACAGCAAAAGGCACGCGCCTCCGTGGTGGTGGCACTGCGTGCTGGAAAGCGGCTTTCAGATATTCAACTTCAGGGGATTACACATTTGGTCGCCTCTAGTATTGAAGGATTAGACCCCAAAGAGGTTACCATTGTGGATGGCAATGGCAGGCTCCTTTCAAGGCCCGCTGAAACTGATCCAAAGATGGTTGCCTCTAGTTCTCAAATGGAATACGAACAGATTTTAGAGAAAGATTTGGAACGAAAAATTCAAACGATGTTGGAACGTGTTGTTGGGACTGACAAAGCCACTGTGCGTGTTTCGTCTGTATTAAACTTTGCGCAGGTTGAACATGTAGAAGAGAAGTTTGACCCGGATGTTCAAGTGGCACGGAGTGAACAGTTGGCAGAAGATAAGACAACCAGTAAATCTGAAAGCACGGAGCCTTCTCCCGGTGTGGGCGCCAATCTGCCTACAGGCGCGCAAGAAGAGCCGCCGCGATCAACGACCTCAACCGAAGGGACCAAAAAAAATGGGATCACCAATTACGAAATCAACAAGACCACGACGCGAACGATAGAACCGTTAGGCTCCATTAAACAACTCTCCGTTGCGGTGCTTGTAGATGGAACGTATCAAACGACAACGGACGCCGCAGGAAAGGTTACGCGAAAGTATATTCCTCGCACTGCGGTGGAAATGGGGAAGATCGAAACCGTTGTGAAAAACGCCATGGGATTTTCATCGGATCGGGAAGATCAACTGTCGGTGGTGAATATCTCGTTTGAGCCTGAAGTGCAGGAGGAAGAGGGATCTAAATTCTTATTGTCTGACTGGATGCCGCTCATTCGCTACGGCATTGGGTTTATCCTCGCCTTAGTGCTATTCTTCCTTGTGATTCGTCCGATTATAAAAAGCCTTTTGTATGTTCCGCCCCCCCTGCCTGAAGCGGCATTGGCCGGTGCGGGCGCGGCGGGCAATGAACTTGCGCTCGATGAGGTCGCTATTCCGAAAGTAGAGGTGCCTGCGCTGCCAACGTCGCAAGAACAGGTTCTCCAACTTGCTAAGGACGATCCAAAAGCGGCCGCCATTCTCTTAAAACAAATGATGAGAGAGGCCACCTAGAAAGGCGAAGGCAATGGCCGTAAAAACACATCCTTATTCAAAGGTGGCTATTCTCATTGACGCAATGGGCGATGAGGTTGCTTCGGCTGTATTGGGCTATTTAGACTCGGACGATATTCGAAAGCTGGGGGTCAATATTCCCAAAGTGACTCCCCCTTCGCAGGAAGAGCGAGAGAGTGTTTTACTAGAATTCATTTTCCGATCGAACGATGGCTCCTACCAACAAAAACAATTTTTAAATTCCATTTATAAAAAAACCCTAGGAATGGATCCGAACATGCCGGGACGGGTGACGCGGTCTCCCAAGATTGCGGCGTTAGAGTGGATCAATCCCAAAGCTATTTTCGATCTCATCAGCAAAGAACATCCACAGACCATTGCATTGGTCTTAACGTATTTAACCAAGGAGCAATCTGTTTCCATTCTGACCGACTTGCCGATTCAGACACGCGTTGAGGTTGTCATTCGAATGTCTACCATGGATGCCCTTCCGCCGATTGTTATTGAGGAGATCATGGAAACATTGAGTGACGCCCTTGTAGATGAGCTTGAGAAGATGGGGATTGCTCCGCCTGCGAAGCCTGAAATTGTTGGCGGTGTTAAATTTGTCGCCGAAATCTTAAAGGAACTTGATGCGACTGTTTCCAAAACACTCATGCAAAGTGTCATGGAATCGAGTCCAGAAATGGCGGCACAACTCAAAGAATTCATGTTTGTCTTCTCCGATATTGCGAGTATTGATGACGCAAGCATGCAGAGTGCGATGAAGGAGATTCCAAAAGAAAAACTGCCGCTTGCATTGCGCACCGCGTCGCAAGCCGTGAAGGACAAGATATTTGGAAATATGTCTAAGCGGGCGGGTCAGTCTTTAAGGGAGGATATTGAAGGGCGCGGCGGGGTGAAACTCGCCGAAGTGGAAGAGGCGCAAAAGGCCATTGTTGAGGCCATTGTGAAAATGGCCGATGAAGGAAGAATTGTTGTTGGAGGGAAGAAATCCGCAAGCGATGCCCTTGTCTAAAGTTGTAAAAAGTTCGCTTTCTGCGAACATCAATATCAAAGATTTTGCCTTAAAGGACATGGTCGCAGAGGCAAAAGCCACAGAGGTAGAGCGTCTTTTACAGGAGACGGCGCGACAGAAATTATATGAGGAGGGCGTTGCCGCTGGGTTTTTACAAGGGTCTAAAAAGGGGCTTTCGGAAGGATACACCCAAGGGTTTGCAGCAGGAGAACATTTAGGAAAAACAGTCAAAGAGGCAGAGATTGCGGAATATCATAAAACAGCACGACTCCTCTTACAGCTTGTGGCAGACCTGCAACAGCTCACGGAAACAATTGCCAATGAAGCGGAAAACAATGTGCTAACCCTTTCTATTGCCGTGGCAAGACGGATTGTTCAAAAAGAAATTTCACAGGACACCGCGATTCTATTGGGATTTGTCACAGAAGGATTGAAAGGTCTAGGCCCTGCCGAGACAGCTTTTATCAGGGTTCATCCTAACGATTTTGAATTGCTGTCTAGAAAAAGTCAGGACATATTACAAGCAGTAGAAGGTGTGCGATGTCTGAACTTTGAACAAGACCCAAGTCTTTCTCCGTATGACGCTATTGTGGAAAGCAGAGAACGCAATATTGATGTGCGACCCGACAGCCAGATTACAATGATTGCACGACGTCTCCTTGTTAAAGCGGACGAAGGAAAGGGCTTATGAAAATGCCAGTTTCCCATTATCTCGATCAAATAAAGGAGGTGGATCTCTTTCCGGTGCGGGGCCGTATCTCCCAAGTTGTTGGGATTGCTATGGAGGGTTTTGTTCCCAATTGTGTTATTCGTGATGTTTGTGAAATACAAGCCAAAGACAATAAATTGCTGGCGGAAGTGGTTGGCTTCCGCGACAACAAGGCGCTTTTAATGCCGCTTGGGGAATTAGATGGCGTAGGCCCCGGCAGTGTCATCATTAATAAGGGGGCGCAAGCCGCGCGGGTTGCGGTCTCGGAATCTTTACTCGGAAGGGTCCTCAATGGATTGGGAGAGCCGATTGACGGTCTTGGCCCTATTGTGTCTACGGCGTCGTACCCTTTGTATTCTGCGCCTCCTTCTCATTTACAGCGTCAGAGAATCACGGAACCTTTGGATGTCGGAATTCGTTCTATTAACGGATTGCTGACCATTGGACGCGGCCAGCGCATGGGCATCTTTGCGGGAAGCGGTGTGGGAAAGTCTGTATTGCTCGGCATGATGGCCCGTTATACAACGGCCGATGTGAACGTTATTGCGCTGATTGGCGAAAGAGGTCGCGAAGTGAAAGAATTTATTGAACGTGATCTGGGGCCCGAGGGACTGAAACGTTCGGTGGTTATTGTGGCAACTTCCGATCAGCCGCCGTTGGTGCGTCGTCGCGGGGCATTTCTTGCGATGTCGATTGCGGAATATTTTCGGGATAAGAATCAGCATGTGCTTTTCATGATGGATTCACTCACCCGTTTGGCGCATGTACAAAGAGAGATTGGATTGGCCGTTGGGGAGCCGCCGACGACGAAAGGGTATACCCCTTCTGTTTTTGCCCTGTTGCCAAAATTTTTGGAACGCGCCGGAACAACCGCAGGCAAAGGTTCCATTACAGGCATTTATGCCGTATTGGTAGATGGGGATGATTTGAACGATCCCATTCCCGACGCCGCGCGTTCGATTTTGGATGGACACATTGTGCTCTCCCGTGATCTCGCAATCCAAAATCAGTATCCTGCTGTGGATGCCTTGGCGAGTATCAGCCGTGTTATGATAGACATTGTTACCCCGCGGCAAATGGAAGATGCCCAGCGATTCTGCGAGTTAATGGCGGCGTATCGAAAGGCCGAAGACCTTATTCATATTGGGGCTTATAAATCAGGAAGCTCCGTTGCCGTGGATGAAGCCATTGCAAAATGGGAGAGTCTTCAGTCGTATATGAAACAGGGGATTGCCGAATCTGCTTGTTTAGCAGATTCGATAGAAGCGGTCAACCGTGCTGTGAAAATAACACCTCCGAGGGATCCGGGGATCGAATTTGAAAGGAGACAACTCTTAGCCCCACGCGGGGACGGGGTTTTATAATATGCCATATCAATCTAAACTTGCGGCAGTCCTTTTTCAGAGAAAGCGTAACGAGGAAGAAGCCTCGCGCGTGTTTCTGACTTCAAAAAACATTCTTATTTCTGAACAGGGCAAGCTCCATTTATTGGATCATAAATTACAGGCGACACTAGACGACCTGACCGAAAAACAAGCAGGGGGATCAACGTCTGCAGAGATGGCACTTTATTTTCGTTTTATCGAGATGTTGCGAGGCCGTATAGAGGAGCAGAGCAAGGCCGTTTTAAATCAGGAACAGGTTTGTGAGGCAAAACGGGCCTTGTTGGAGATGGGGGTTAAGGAGAGAAAGGTTGTTGAGATCATCGAGGAAAAAAGAAAAAAGGAATATCTCAAAGTGGCGGCGAAAAAAGAGCAGGCCGTCCTAGATGAAATCGGCGGACAATTGAGATTGAGGCGCCATGCTTAAAACGATTCAAACCCTTTTATGTTTGATCTTTCTAACAGGCATTTTTTTGTCTTTCACAGGGGCAATACCCCCTGATGCTAAGGCAGAAGAAAAGGAAAAGAAAGCGCAAGCAAAAACCCCCGTGAGTATGCTCCGTGCGATTGAACAAAGAAATACAGAGCTAGATCAAAAGGCCAAACAGCAGGAGCTAAAGGAGTATCGGCTTCGTATCCTCGAGCAGGAGGTGAGTGAAAATCTAAAAAAGACAAAAAAATTAAGAGACGAAACGGCCAAGATACAGGCAGAGCAAAAAGCGGCTGATGCGAAGAGAGAGGCCGATGCGAAGGCCGCGGCGAAGGCCATTGTTGATCGCAAGATCGCCGAGGAGAAAGCCGCTGCCGCTCGGAAAGCCGCCGAGGCAAGTATGGCTATTCTAAAAAAAGAGGAAGAAAAAAAAGTCGCTGCAATCATTGATAAGCGGGCAGAAGAGGAGAGGGCCCTTGCGGCCAAAAGGTTGGCAGAAGAGGAAGAAATTTTAAGGGCAAAGGAGGAGGAACGAAAAGCCATGCAAACGCAACAATTTGCAAAGCTTGCCAAAATCTATGAAACGATGCCGCCAGAAGATTCTGCGCTTAGGCTTCAGAATATGAAGGAGGAATTTGCCCTGCTCATTATTCCCCTGATGAAGGACAAAAAAGCCGCCAAGGTATTAAGCGCAATGGATCCTATTGTTGCCGCGAAATACACCGAGAAAATGGGAATGCAGGCAGCGTCTCAATTGGGACTTCCCGGAAAGAAAAAACGCTGATGCCAAACGATAGAATTCCATGACATTGACTCCATGGCACATTTGGGCCGCGTTTCTGTTGGCCTTGGCTTTTGGAAATTCCAAATGGTTTTTCCGTCCGACGCGCGTTGTTATGCGCGTTCTTCGTTTAATTGAACATCCTGCGGTGGTCGTACCCCCCCCACTAAAAAATGTAGTGTTAAAAATTGGGCAGCAATGGGCTAGCGTTCTTTTGGCCCTTAGTATTAGTTTATTCGTGGGCGGGATTACGGCACTGCTGATATCTTTTTGCGGCTATCTCCATACGAAGTTTGGGTTGATCGTCCTTCTTTATCTTACGGCCACAACACTCACAATGCGGTCTGTTGGTGATATGGCTTATGGAGTTTTTGAACGGCTTCAGAAAAAGGATATTTCTTTCGCGCAGAAAGAACTTTCCTTTCTGACGGGCAGGAACATGGAGGGGATGACCGAGTCTGAAATAACGCGAGCGACCGTGTTAAGCGTTGCGAGCAATAGCGTTTATGGCGTGGTCGCGCCGCTTCTATATCTTTTTTTGGGCGGGGTTCCTTTGGCAATGGCCTATCAATGCATCAATACACTCCATTTTGCCTCGCAGGGGTCGCACCCCTCGCAGGGTGCATTGCCTCTTGGTCACAAAGAGGGATGGGGCGGGGTGCACCCCTCGCAGGGCACGTTGCCCCTGCGAGGGGTGCGACTTTATGATCTGGTTAATTTTGTCCCCGCCCGCATAACGGGCATTCTGATGGTTGTTGGCGCGGCATTTTTATTTGGTACGGGATCAAAAACATTGATGATTTTTCTTCGCAATGGATTACAGCGCCGCAACCAAAACGTGGAAATTGATGAGGTCGTTATGGCTGGGGCCATTGGAATGACCTTGCGCGCGCCGTCCGCTGACGTGGAGGTTATTCCCCTATTCCCCCTCCGTGAAGAAAAAATAGATGAAGCGCAGTTGCATCATATTATAGACGCGATAAAACTAATGGGCGTGGTCGCTTGCGTAATGCTGACCTTATGTATGATGATGTAAAGTGGAATATAGGAGAAACTTTATGAAACATTTAACATTGATTTTAGGCGGGGTTTGTTCTGGAAAAGGGAAGTATGCGTTAGAGCGGGGAGATCGTTATTGTTCTTCCGACCTTCCTGCGCCGAGGAAATATTATCTTGCAACGGCGCAGGCACTCGATGACGGAATGGCCTCCCGCATTGAGGCGAGGAAAAAAGAACGCGCTTCTGATTGGATTACGCTTGAAGAATCCATCAAGGTTCCCGATGCGTTTTCGTTCCTCAATAAGCGGGCTGATGTTGTGGTGATTGACTGTTTAAGCCTTTGGCTATCGCATCTTCTGATGATAAGAAGCGATTATGATATTCAGGCAGAATCGGAGATTCTCATTGCGGCAATCAAACGGGTTGATTTTTCAGTGATCGTTGTTTCAAGCGAGGTGGGTTGCGGAATTGTTCCCGCGGATCCCGTCTCGCGGTTATTCACTGAAACACTGGGCCGAATGCATCAGTCTCTCGGCGCAATTGCCGACGAAGTCTATTTCATGGCGGCAGGCATTCCGATACAGGTAAAAGGTCGGCCCGTCTTTCCGCTATTGTAAGAAAAGGAGAATGTGGCGAAAAGCAAAACTATTTTCTCGTGTCAGAAATGCGGATGCCAATCCCCAAAATGGATGGGTCGGTGTCCCGATTGCGGAAGCTGGGATTCTCTCGTGGAAGAATCTACTCCCGAAGCGGGCGCGGGGGAAGCGAGTCGGTGGCTGGCACAATCTAAAGGCAGTTCAAGTAAGGCACAGCCGCAACCGATATCCGAAATCGCCGTTACCTCTGCTTTGCATATCAAAACTGGTCTGTCGGAACTCGACCGTGTTTTAGGCGGTGGGGTTGTGCCAGGATCGGTGATTCTCATCGGGGGTGATCCGGGAATTGGAAAATCAACCCTGCTTTTGCAAGCGTTAGATTCCATCGGAAAGCGCGTTCTCTACGTTTCTGGAGAGGAGTCTGCCGCACAAATTAAGTTGCGCGCCGACCGCTTGCATATTTCCTCCAAAGACCTGTATCTATTGGCCGAAACAACACTGGAAGATATTCTAATCCATGCGCAGACCCTGTCACCCACGGCCATTGTGATTGATTCGATTCAAACGGTTTATACCAGTCAGATGACCTCCTCTCCTGGAAGCGTCTCTCAAATTCGAGAAGTCGCGGCCCAGCTTATGTTTTACGCGAAGAAATCTAATACGGCCATTTTTATTATCGGGCATGTTACGAAAGACGGGGCAATCGCAGGCCCTAGGCTATTGGAGCATATTGTTGATACCGTGCTTTACTTTGAGGGCGACAAAAGCCATGCGTATCGGCTGATTAGAAGTGTTAAAAACAGATTTGGATCGGTGCATGAAATAGGGGTTTTTGAAATGAAAGGGGCTGGCCTCGTGGAAGTTTTAAATCCCTCTAGTATTTTTCTCTCCGAAAGATCAAAAGCCGCTCCGGGGTCTGTGGTGGTTGCCTGTGCCGAGGGAGAAAGACCTCTGTTGGTGGAGTTACAGGCGTTGGCCGCAGATAGCTATCTGCCCATACCGCGCCGCACGACCTCTGGCGTGGACCCCAATCGGGTTTCTCTTCTGATTGCCGTTTTAGAAAAACGGGCTGGGTTGCGCTTTGCGGGACAGGATATTTTTGTGAACGTGGTCAGCGGAATAGAGATCAGCGAGCCTGCAATTGACTTAGGTCTTGCGCTTTCCATCGCATCAAGCTTTAAAGATAAGCCGATAGATTCCAACACCGTTGTCTTTGGAGAGATTGATCTTTTGGGTGAGGTTCGGCCTGTGCAATATGCCCTGCAAAGGGTTAAAGAGGCTCAAAAGCTAGGATTTTCGCGGGCACTCCTGTCGGCACGAAATGTAGAAATCCTTAAGCGCGAAGAGGGGTCTGCGTTGACGATTGACTTGGTAGGGGTTGCGAATATTGCAGAAGCGCTAAAGTTTATTT
>CAYJXH010000005.1:0-1104 GCA_964373975.1 uncultured Nitrospirota bacterium
GAGAGGTTTTGCCCCTGCTCTTTTTTGAACCGAATCCCGATCTCTATGAACTCAAGCGTTTGAAGGAGTGCCCTTTCGGCCGCTTCCACTTTGTTCTCGGTGCGATTAAAAAACGCCTCGACCTCATTCTTCCATGAATGCTTCCACAAATGGCGCGTGGATTGGATCATCCGTGTTGCGCCGACCGATCCTGTTTTCTCACGCAAAACGCTCCAATTTGCCTTTACAAATTCCCAAGTTTCCGCCTGCACTTTTGGATAACGAAGCAGATAACGAACAGGCTTCCAAGCATCTTGAGAGCGAATGGCGTCGGTCAGCGTTTTCTCTAAAAGTTTTATCGCAAGCGCTGGTTTATTAAATTCGGACAACGCCACCAAGTAGCGATCTTTCTCTTCGGGCGTTTCCGCAGACTGATACTTTTGGAAAAAGGGATCAAAAAGGGAGCCGCCGTCAAATCGGGCGGATAGCCGCAACATCGGCGTGACGAGTGTTGGATCAAGAGAAGCAGGCAGTGCCCAATAACGGGTTAATCGTCGCGGTAGCTCCGGGAGAATCTCCTCGTGACTGGCCAATCCGCCCAATGCCCATAGGGCTGATGACCGTGTCAGCTTTTTCTCGTCGTCCTCGTTGGGAGCGCTATCCCATCCACAATCTTTCCAGATAGGGGTCATTAAATCAGAAACGAATTTTTCAAATAGAGGAATCTCATTGGGTGCGACCATCTGGTTTAAAAGGGCTTCCATATATTGCGTGATTGCCTCAACAACAACACGCGTTTTATCACCGTTCAACAGGGATAACGTTGAAAGAAATTGATCAATGGGAATCGTTCCAGCAAGAGAAAAAGCCCAAAGATTTCCAACGAGGCCAATGCGCTCGGAAGGGGTCAACCTATTGGGGAAGTCGTCCTCCAACAAGGCACTTATAGCAGGATCGTAAGTGGTTCTAAAAAATCCAGCTTCATCGGCATTCCCATAAATAAAAGAGACAGGATACTGTAGATTCAATGAAGTGGTCTGATCCTTTAATAGAAGGCGGCTTTTATGAACGCCGTACGCATCTTCATATTTAAACGTAAACGGTATCGTCCAGCAGGTGCCGGCT
>CAYJXH010000005.1:1204-20056 GCA_964373975.1 uncultured Nitrospirota bacterium
GCCGTACGCATCTTCATATTTAAACGTAAACGGTATCGTCCAGCAGGTGCCGGCTTGCAGAGGCTGTGCCTTCTGCAGAGGAATTGCCAGCTCTGGTTTGGGCTTTAGGGGAGGTGGGGCTGTGCAAAAACGCTCCTGCTCAATAATGAATGAACGACCGTTTTCTCCTGCCGCGCGAATGGTTATGAGTGGATATCCCGGCTGTGTAAACCAGTCTCGCGCGATTTCCAAAACAGGTTGTCCCGATGCCGATGCCAGTTCGTTCCAGAGTTCTTCTGCCGGGGCGTTTTGATATTGGAAGCGTTTGATGTACGCCCTAATTCCTTCTCGAAAGGTTTCTTCGCCTAAAAAAGTCTCAATCATTCTTAAACAAGCAGCCCCTTTTTCGTAAGTAAGCGCGTCAAATAGCTCTTCGATTTGTGCCGAGCTTGTCACTTTAGACGAAATCGGCCGCGTGTTATTTAGGGCATCAATGGAAAGCGGAATCTCTTTTTCTTGCTGAAACTCCACCCAACTGTTCCATTCAGGACGCCATTGGTCTACGATCTTACAGGCAAGCCATGTGGCGAACGATTCGTTGAGCCAAAGGTCGTCCCACCATTGCATCGTAACAAGATTCCCAAACCACTGGTGCACAATTTCATGCGTGATGACATTGGCCACATGGCGTTGTGTGGATGTGGACGAAAATGTTTCATCGAGCAAGAGACACGAATCGCGGAAGAAGATTGCCCCCCAGTTTTCCATCGCCCCCATTGCAAAGTTAGGAACGGAAATTAAATCTAATTTCGGATACGGGTAGGGGAGGCCGAAATAGTCGTTGAGTCTCGGGAGAACGGCGGCAGTCACCAGGAGTGCAAAGTCGCTGATGGGCAACTGCGTAGGGCTTGCCCATACGGAAACAGTTGTCTCCCCAACCTTCATTGATTTGCATTGAAGTTTTGCCACGCCCAACGCTAGCAGGTAGGTGGACATCACGGGTGTGGTATCAAACAGGGTTGTCTTGAATCTTTCCCCCTCCATGCGTTCTTTTAAAATGGGCATATTGGAAAGCGCGGTAAGCTCGGCCGGGTGAATCACCGTTAAGGAAAAACGGGCCTTCATGGCAGGCTCATCAAAGCAAGGAATCATCCGACGGGCATCGGTGGCCTCAAATTGGGTAAAGGCGTATTTCTCGCCTTCATTCTCCACTTGATAAAGACCGCGCAACTGTTTATTGAGCTTTCCTGAATAGGCAATGATAATCTGCGCGGGGCCGGGAGAGAGGGGGTGAGTCAGCAAGAGTGTTGCCGTTTCGTCTGATTTGTTCTCTGAAACTTTAGCCAACTCGGTTTGGCCTTTTTGTACAACCTCGACCCGTTCAATAGCAAGGTCTAATGTATGTAGGGTAATTGTTTGCGTTAATTCTTTAATAGCGACATCAATTGTTATATGTCCAATAAAATCAATTTGTTCAGGAATGACTTTTAAAGTAACCGTATAAAGATTTGGTAAAACGTTTTGAGGCAAGCGGCCTGAATTGTCCATCTTTTTTCTCCTGTATTCTAGTATAGTGTTCCCAAAGCTTGTTTACACTTCCCGTTCACCCTGAGCCTGTCGAAGGGGAACATCCCGTTCATGGTTCGACAAGCTCACCACGAACGTCCTGTAAGATATTTATGAAACAGTATAAGCTGTTTCTAATCTTCCATCGGCCATTTTAACCACACGGTCTGCGGCCTGCGCAAGTTTTTCGTTATGGGTAACGATTACAAAGGTCACCCCGTTTTGACGATTTATTTCTCTCAATAAGTTAAAAACCTCAAGGCTTGTATGGGTATCGAGATTGCCGGTCGGCTCATCGGCCAACACCAATTTGGGACGCAACACCAAGGCACGCGCCACTGCGACCCGTTGTTGTTCACCGCCGGAAAGCTCTCCGGGCCGATGAGATATTCTGTCTGAAAGACCTACGCGATTCAAAAGGGCACGCGCATCGGCCTCTATCGTTGTTTTATGTCCTAACCTAAGACGGCGTCTTGTCTGAATCAATCCCGGCATCATCACGTTTTCAAGCGCGGTAAATTCGGGTAAAAGATGGTGGAACTGAAAGACAAAGCCGACTTGTTCATTGCGGAATTCAGAACGTTGCTCGTCATTTTGATCGCCTATATTGACCCCTTCAAAGAGGACTTTCCCTGAACTAGGGGCGTCAAGCGCGCCGAGAATATGCAAAAAGGTGCTTTTCCCCGCACCAGAGGCCCCAACAATGGCAACCAGCTCTCCTTTTTTGAGGGTAAGCGAAATTCCATTTAAAACGGGAATTTCCTTTCCGGCAAGCGGGAACGATTTATATAAATCAATAACCTCAATCATGGCACGAAGGTGATTGTATGGGTTTTAATCCCCCTTGTCAAAGAAATAGATTTAAACAGAATTCCAGTTGCGTTCTGTGTTTATGGTTCGACAAGCTCACCATGAACGGCTTTGTTTAGACACTCCGTTCATCCTGAGCAGGTCGAAGGATGAGAGAATGTAGGAAAATCAGACTATAATTCCCGATAGCTATTGACAGATAATTAGGAAATAGTGTACTTTCCTAATTATATAGTCCTTTGGAGATAACATCATGAGTGCTGTTCAAAATGAAATCCGTGCTTTAGCAGACAGGGAGTATAAGTACGGCTTTGTCACGGACCTAGAAATGGATACCGCGCCTCGTGGCTTGAATGAGGATGTCGTGCGGCTTATTTCTAGCAAGAAAAACGAGCCAGAATGGTTGCTCGCGTGGCGTCTTAGGGCATACCGCCATTGGCTGACTATGTCCGAGCCGCAATGGCAAAATGTAAAGTTTCCGCCTATTGATTACCAAGACATCATATACTATGCCGCTCCTTTGCCCAAAAAAAACCTGAAAAGCCTTGATGAGGTTGATCCAGAAATGCGGGTAATGTTTGATAAGCTGGGAATATCCCTTGCCGAGCAGGAACGGCTCTCTGGCGTTGCTGTGGACGCGGTGGTAGATTCTGTCTCTGTGGCGACGACCTTTAAAGACAAGCTCGCCAAAGTCGGCGTTATCTTTTGCTCCTTTTCGGAGGCGGTGAAAAGTCATCCGGAGCTGATACAAAAGTATCTTGGATCGGTCGTTCCCTATACCGATAATCGCCATGCGACATTGAATTCTGCCGTATTTAGCGATGGTTCGTTTTGTTTTATTCCCAAAGGGGTCCGTTGCCCGATGGAGCTTTCAACCTATTTTCGTATCAACGCCGCAGAGACTGGCCAGTTTGAGCGAACCCTGATTGTCGCTGAAGAGGGCGCAACGGTGAGCTACCTTGAAGGTTGTACTGCCCCCATGCGGGACAAAAATCAACTCCATGCCGCCGTGGTAGAGTTAATCGCTTTGGAGGGCGCAACCATCAAATATTCTACAGTGCAAAACTGGTACCCCGGAGATGCAAAAGGGCGTGGCGGTATCTATAATTTTGTAACCAAACGCGGCAAATGCGCGGGAGCCAACTCTAAAATCTCATGGACACAGGTTGAGACGGGGTCGGCCATTACATGGAAATATCCATCGGTTATCTTGCAGGGCGATAACTCCGTTGGCGAATTTTATTCCGTTGCGCTGACAGCAAATTATCAGCAGGCTGACACGGGCACAAAGATGATCCATATTGGGAAGAACACCCGCAGTACGATTCTTTCAAAAGGGATTTCCGCAGGGCATGGGCAAAACACCTATCGAGGACTGGTGAAGATTGGGAAGTCCGCAGTGGGGGCGCGCAATCATACGCAGTGCGACTCTCTTTTATTGGGGAGCCGCTGTGGGGCGCATACCTTCCCGTATATGGAGGTGAAAAATAAAACGGCGCAGGTTGAGCACGAGGCATCTACTTCAAAAATTGACGAGGAACAGCTTTTCTATTGCAGACAACGTGGAATTAAGGCGGAAGACGCCGTCTCAATGATCGTCAACGGTTTTTGTCGAGAGGTGTTCAAAGAATTGCCAATGGAATTTGCAGTGGAGGCACAGAAACTGCTCTCCGTGAGTCTGGAAGGATGTGTCGGCTAGGGCGCAGGGCGCCCGGCCGGAATAGTCGCCCCGTTGGGTCGCCTGGGGGTAGCTGACTCTTACGATATTCTTTGTCTCCTCCCCTTCAAGGGGATGGTGGGTGGGGATGGGGTGTGTTAACATCCGGATAGAATTATTATGCTTGAGATTAAAGATTTACACGCGAAAATTGACGGTCGGGAGATTTTGCGGGGGATTGATCTGTCTGTAAAGGCGGGTGAAGTCCACGCAATCATGGGGCCAAACGGCTCTGGTAAAAGCACGCTGGCGCAAGTGCTCGCGGGGCGTGAGGCCTACGAGGTGTCTGGAAGCGTCTCTTGGAATGGAGCCGATCTGCTGACACTTTCTCCAGAAGACCGTGCGTCTGCTGGTGTTTTTCTTGCGTTTCAGTATCCCGTTGAAATCCCCGGTGTTGGGAATCTCTACTTTCTTCGCACAGCCTTTAATGCGCTTCGTAAGCGGCGCGGAGAAGAAGAAATGGATGCGATTGATTTTCTAAAGCTTTCCAAAGAACGAATGAAATTGGTTGAAATGGACCCAAGTTTTATGAGTCGGTCGGTGAACGAAGGGTTCTCTGGCGGCGAGAAAAAACGCAATGAGGTTTTTCAAATGGCCATTCTTGAACCCACGCTGGCTATTTTAGATGAGACGGATTCTGGACTAGACATTGATGCGCTAAAAATTGTGGCAAAGGGCGTGAATGCGCTTCGCGGAAAAGATAGGGCGATGCTCGTTATTACGCATTATCAGCGCTTGCTCGATTATATCGTTCCAGACCGTGTGCATGTTTTGGCCAACGGTAAAATTGTGCGGTCTGGGGATAAAGATTTGGCCCTTGAGCTTGAGAAAACAGGCTATGCCGAGTTTGAAAAGAAATAACCATGACCCACGCGGCAACCCTTTTCACCCAAGAACTCTCGCATCTCGAACACAAACTAGATAGTCGCTATCCAGAGTGGCTCAATCGTTTGCGCCATACGGCTTTTTCATCCGTATTGGAACGAGGCTTTCCGACATTCAGGGACGAAGACTGGCGCTATACAAGAATTGCTTCTATTCTTGAAATTCCTTTTAAGCCTGCCCAGTCCGGCATGGATCATTTTTTTTCCTGCGATGCGGTTGATAAACTGGCAGGGTGTTTTGGCGCTACACGGCTTGTTTTTGTCAACGGTCATTATGTCGAGGCACTTTCATCGCAAGGGCTATTAAAGAATGGGGTTCGCGTGGAAAGCCTGGGAACACTGTTGTCTCAAAGCAAACAGGATCCAAACCTATCCCATCTATTCTCTGAATCTACGCACGCTTTTACGGCACTCAATTTAGCCCTAACCGAGGATGGCGCGTTCATTTCTATTCCGCCCAATACAACAATTGAAGACCCAATCACGCTGGTCTTTCTTTCAGATACGGGTGCGACGCCATTGGTGTCAAATCCCCGCACCGTTATTCTCGCTGGCGTGAATAGTAAAGCGACCGTTGTCGAGGTTTATACCGGCATTCTCGACAATCTCTATTTTACGAATGCGGTAACGGATATTATCCTTGAACAAGGCGCCGACATTGAATATTACAAAGTTCAAAACGAGACGAAAAAGTCGTTTCATGTTGCGCTTTTGAATGTTAGACAAGAACGCGGAAGCCATTTTTCATCGTGCCTCTATGCGTTGGGCGCGGCGATTGGGCGGCAAGAAGTGCGCGTTGCGCTTAATGCGGAAAACGCGCAGACGACCCTAAACGGACTCTATCTGCCAGACAGCGGACAATACCTAGACAATCCCATTTTAGTGACGCACCACGCCCCGCGCTGTACCAGCAAACAACTGTACAAAGGGGTTATAGATGGCACGGGGCGTGGCGGTTTTTATGGGCGCATTATCGTGGAACAAGATGCCATGAAGAGCGATGCGCGTCAATCCAACAAGGTTTTGCTCTTGTCGGAATCGGCGCAGGCCGATACACGGCCCCGCCTTGAAATTCTGGCTGACGATGTCAAATGCGCCCATGGGGCAACGGTGGGGCAGTTGGATGACGAGGCGTTATTTTATCTTCGCTCGCGCGGCATTCCGTTAGACAACGCGCGCGGCTTACTCACTTACGCGTTTGTCAGTGAGATGTTAAACCTTGTGCGCGTTCTACCGCTCCAGTCCTATCTTACAGAACTGGTTTTGTCTCGATTGAAAGATTCGGTTTTAAAATAGCCATGAAATTTGACATTGCAAAATTACGCGAAGAGTTTCCCATCCTTAAAGAGACGGTCTATGGAAAACCGCTCACCTATTTAGACAGCGCGGCAACCAGTCAAAAGCCGCAACAGGTTATTGATGCGATCTCCCGATTCTTCTTGAAGGAAAACGCCAATGTCCATCGGGGGGTGCACTATCTTTCCGAACGCGCGACCGAGGGGTACGAAAATGCCCGTTTAGAAGTTCAGAAATTTTTAAACGCGGCGCATTCCCATGAGATTATTTTCGTGCGCGGCACCACCGAGGCGGTTAATCTCGTTGCGCAGACTTATGGCAAGAAGCATGTGGGCGTTTTAGATGAAGTGCTGATTACCGAGATGGAGCATCATTCTAATATCGTTCCGTGGCAAATGCTTTGCGAGGATACGGGCGCGAAACTTCGCGTCGTGCCAATCAACGATGCGGGTGAATTGGACATGGACGCGTTTTCCAATTTGATGTCGGCCAGAACGAAGATTGTTGCGGTGACCCATGTTTCAAACGTGTTGGGCACCATCAATCCGATCAAACGCATTGTGGAGATTGCACACGCACATGGCGCGAAGGTTTTAGTAGATGGGGCGCAGGCTGTCCCGCATCTTCCCGTTGATGTGCAGGAACTCGGTTGTGATTTTTACGCATTATCAGGACACAAAGTATACGGCCCAACGGGGATCGGCGTTCTTTACGGTCAAAGCGATCTATTAGAACAGATGCCGCCCTATCAAGGCGGCGGCGACATGATTCTTTCGGTGACTTTCGAGAAGACGATTTACAACAAACCCCCCAACAAATTTGAAGCTGGCACGCCGAATATGGCCGGGGCCATTGGCCTCGCCGCGGCCATTGTTTTTCTTGCAACACTGCCACAGGACGCGCGGGCACAGGAGGAGAAAGCATTGTTGGCGTATGGCACGCAAGCCCTATCTGCCATTCCCGGTTTAAGACTGATTGGCACGGCGCGTGAAAAGGTAAGCGTGTTGTCATTTGTTCTCGAAGGCATTCATCCGCACGATATTGGAACCATACTCGACCGGGAAGGGGTGGCCATTCGCACCGGCCATCACTGCGCACAGCCGTTGATGAAACGCCTTAAACTTCCTGCCACAGCCCGCGCGTCGCTTGCTTGTTATAACACGCGCGCGGACATTGATCAGCTTGTGGCGGGTCTCCATAAAGTAAAGGAAATCTTTCGATGACGTCAGACGATCATGAACTAAAAGACCTGTATCAGGAAGTCATTATTGAGCATAGTAAGAATCCGCGCAATTTCCGTGAGATCAAAAACGCAACGCATCGCGCGGAGGGGTACAATCCTCTCTGCGGGGATCAGCTCACGCTGACCCTAAAATTATCCAACAACCTCATTGAAGACATTGGATTCATAGGCGATGGGTGCGCTATTTCAAAAGCGTCTGCATCCTTGATGACTTCGGCGTTGAAGGGTGCGAGCCCGGAAGACGCCATGACGCTTTTTAAATCGGTACACACGCTTTTAACCTGCGGGCCAAATGCAGAAGTGACGCCAGAAGCGGTGGGAAAACTTGCGGTGCTTTCGGGTGTCTGGGAATTCCCGATGCGTGTTAAATGCGCCACACTGGCATGGCATACGATGAGAAATGCCCTAGAAGGCAAGTCTGATTCTGCTTCTACTGAAGCCAGCTAATCCATCAAAAAACGCAAGCACTTTTCAGAAATAGTGGTATGCTTTTCTTATGGCATATCTATTTCTTTCAATATTGATTCTCGTTTTTGTCTATTGTATCTGGCTCCTTCGGGCACAACGTCGTTTAAAAATCCATTATAAAACCTTGCTCGATTCCCTTCAGAAGAGAGTGGATTCTCTCTCGCAGACCAACAGCACGCTGGGTAAAGAGGCGACGCGTATTAAAAAATCCGAACAGGCGCTACAAGATACCAATACCGGTTTGCAGGCCGAGATTCTCCAAGTAAAAGCAATCGAACAACATTTACGTTCCCTGATTGGACATGATTCCTTAACAACATTGCCCAACCGACCGTTTTTTTTAGATCGCTTGGATCAGGCGCTTACACGGGTGCCGTGGCATAATCGTCATCTGGGTGTCTGCTACTTAAATGTAGATCATTTTAAGGGTGTCAATGACATGTTAGGGTATCACGTTGGCGATCTCTTATTAAAATCAGTTGCAGAGAGATTGTCTTTAGCGCTTAGGCCCGGAGATACCATAGGGCGAATGGAGGGGGACTCGTTTGCCCTTCTTTGTATTGATGTCGCAAAGGGGCCGGATATAACAAAGATTGCTCAAACCGTGCTGACGGTGATGTCACAACCGTTTGTCATTGAGAATCATGAAGTGTATAGTACGGTGAGTATGGGTATTAGCATTTCTCCTGAAGACGGAGAAGGTGCGGAGGTATTGCTAAAGAACGCAGAGACAGCCCTTATGCGCGCGAAAGAGACAGGAAGAAATAACTGGCAGTACTACTCAAAAGAGGTGAACCAAACCATGTTATTTCGGGTGGGAATGGAAAACAGCTTGCGCCATGCCCTTGAACGAAACGAATTGAAACTCTATTACCAACCCAAACTTTCTTTGGCTTCCAATAGGGTTGTCGGTTTTGAAGCGCTGATTCGCTGGCAACATCCGCGTCTTGGACTGGTTCACCCAAAAGAGTTTATTCCCCTCGCGGAAGAGATTGGCCTTATCGTCCCTATTGGGGAGTGGGTCATTGAAACCGCCTGCATGCAATGTAAAGAATGGCAGGAGAAAGGCGCTCCCAATCTCTCGATGGCAGTCAATCTCTCCGCAAGGCAGTTTCAAAGAGAGAATCTACCGGATCGCGTGAGACAGGCACTGAATCGCTCTGGCCTAAACCCGGGTTCCCTAGAATTAGAGCTTACGGAAAGTCTGATGCAGTATTCAGACGCGTCGGTGGCTTTTCTCGCAGAATTGAACGGAATGGGTGTTTTAATTGGCATAGATGATTTTGGTGTCGGGTTTTCATCTTTAAGCTATCTCAAAGACCTGCCCATTTCCTTTATCAAGATAGACCAAAGTTTTATCAGCGGCATTCCGACGGAGGCCAGTGATATGGCTATTACCTCCGCAATTATACAGCTGGGGCACAGCCTTCATTTGCAGGTCATTGCTGAAGGGGTAGAAGAGGCCGATCAAATGGATTTTTTGCGAAAGCTCCATTGCGATTCGATTCAGGGCTATCTCATTGGAAAGCCCAATCCTAAAGAGACGGTTATCGAATATATTCATGAAAAAAATTTTTATGCGGGTTAAAAAATGTCTTGACATTTGACAAATGGCGTTTAAGTGGTAAGGTTCATATTGTAGTTACGATAATTAAACAAAGGAGGGCGTATCATGAAACAGATAGTGATGAAAAGTAAAAATAGGTTCAGTTATTTGATGGGAATGACGATAGCCGTGCTATTATTGCTCTTCATCATACCGAGTCAGGGCACGGCCTTGACCCCTTCTGGAACGGTTGTTGGCAACCAAGCCTCGGCAACCTATAGCGATACCGTGGGGAACCAATTCACGGCGCAATCCAATCTTTTTACCATAACCGTTTCCCAAGTCGCGGGGCTTTCTTTAACCCCCGCATCGCAGTCTCGTTCCGGCGCGCCGGCCAACGAGGTGCAATTCCCTCATACGGTGACGAACCCGGGAAATGGAACAGATACATATAATCTAACGACAGTAACCGGGGGGACAGTGACCCTAAATTCCATTACCATTATTCGAGACGACAATGGCGATGGAACGGCCAATCCCGGAGAGCCGGCAATTACCTCGGTTACGCTGAACATGAATGCAAGCCAGATGATTGTTGTTCGGGGAACGGTTCCCAGTTCCGCAGGGAGCGGCACAAACGGAACGATTACGCTGACGGCGACATCAACGCTCACAGCGTCAGTGACCCAATCGTCAGTTGACACGGCGAACGTTGTAACGGCGGCGATTATCTCTCTGGCTAAATCGGTGTCGGCACTCACAGTCAATCCGAGTGGCACATTAGACTATACCATCAACTACACGAACATAGGTGTTGCGTCCACCAGCGGCGTTTCCGTTACGATTGACGGCGCGGCAACCACAACCCGACACGTTGTGCGAGACCTGATTCCGGCGAATACCACATTTGTATCTGCCGCCTCATTTTTAGGGACGCCGACTCCGGCCGGAGGTGAAAAGGTTTATCATGTGACTGGCGCGGGTACCCATGTGTATGTCACAGCCCAGCCGGGCAGTTTTGACGCGGTGGCTTACCTCTTCACAAACCCCCTAACGGGAGGACAGTCTGGGGCATTTTCATTCCGTGTTACAGTGAACGCGGCGGCACAGGTTGGAAACATTACCAATACCGCAGTGATGCACTTTAATGACGGGTCTGTTGTTACATCGCAGACGAGCAATACCACTTCAAGTTCGGTGAACTTGATCCCCTTGGTAACGATTGAGGATACCGACGGAGCGCCGGCCGATGTTCAGACAATTGCCTCGACAGGGGCCGGGTCAAGCATCTTCTTCCTCAACCGAGTCGTTAATACCTCTAACGGTGCCGACCGCTATAACATTACGGTGAGTGGCAGTACCTACCCTGCCGGAACGACTTTCTCGTTCTTTGGCGTGGATGGGATTACCCCACTGCTAGATACCAACGCGGACGGAATTCCCGACACAGGCTCAATGACTGCCGGGACGACGACAGATATTAAAATGAAGGCGGCAATTCCAGCCAATGCGACCAATACCGGCGCGCCATTTAATGCGACGGTGACCGCGCGTTCGGTTGCAAGCAGTGCCGTTACGGACACGGTGACCAATCGTTTGTTAGCGATAGTCGGTCCGGGGGTGGATGTGACCAACACTGCGCCGTTGGGCGGGCCCGGGGTCGCAGGGGCTGGAGCAGGTCCAGAGGGAGACCCGGGAGTAATAACCGTTACGGGTAATCCCGGTGCCACCGTAAATGTGAGTATGTTTGTGAACAACACGGGGCCAAACCCGGATAGCTTCGATGTCCAATTTAGCAATGTTGGGGCAGGATTCGTAGCGGGCGTTCTTCCAACGAACATCGCGGCGATTCAGTTCTTCCTGGGGGATGGATCGGGCACTGCGACTGGCACTCCGATTATGAGTACCGGACAAATTGCGGCCAGCGGGAACAAAGAGATCATCGCGAAAGTGACGGTTTCTCCAGCCGTTGCTGGCGCGACGAACATTGAAGTGTTCTTCAGGGGCATATCGGTGGCATCAGCCGCCGCCGACATTATCCATGACCGCATCAGGGTGAACACGGTGCGAAGTATATCGCTCCTGCAAAACCAGAACGGTCAGGCCTCTGCGGGGTCGGCTACCACTTACTCCCATGTTTTAAAGAACCTTGGGAATGTGACCGAGCCGCAGATTGACCTCGTCGCAACGACTACCCAGCCGGGATTCTTAACGACGATCTATCTGGACAACAATGGCGATGGATTGATCAATACTCCAGACGCTGTGATCACCAATGTCGCAGGGTTAGTAGCGGGGTCGTCTACGAGCCTGATCATTCGGGTTTCCGCGCCTTCTTCCGCCGCAAATGGGGCAGTGGATACAATGACCCTCACTGCAACACCGACGGGTACGGTTGACAGTCCCCCCGTTGGGGCTTCCGCGGCGCAGTCCAACATAGACCAGACCACCGTTGTGACGGGTCAAATTGAGATGACCCTCGCGGCGTCTCCTTCCGGTTCCCGACCGCCGGGGACTGAGATTACCTACACCATCAGCTTCCAAAATGTTGGTGCCGCAGAGGTTAGTTCGCTTGTGATCACCGATGGCATTCCGGTGAATACGACGTATGTCGCAGGGTCAATGCTAATCAATGGCGGCGGCGTAACGGATGCGGCAGATGGGGATAATGGAGTTTTAAATAGCGGGAACAAAGGTTCCGTGCGGTTTACCATCCCGGTCGTTGCCTCTGGGGCGAGTGGAACCGCTTCCTTCCGGGTAACGATTGACTAGGAAGGGGTTGTAGGGGCGCACCTGTGTGTGCGCCCCTAGGGAGGAAATTTTGAGGGCAAAGAATGGACAGAATATCGCCCAAAAAAACGATATTAACAAGATTGCTATGTCTCATTTTAGCCCTTTGTTTCCTCCCTGCGCCTCTGTACGCATTGGCGCCTGCCGGAACGCTCATCTTCATGCAGGCCCACGCATCGTATTTTGATACGGCCACCGGATTGGGAACGGAAGCGACATCCAATTCGGTGGTCATCTCGGTTCGGCAGGTCGCGGGTGTGGATGGGGGAAATGCAGACCCTGTTTTTGCCCCTCCAGGACAACAAATCAGATTCCCTCACATTGTAACGAATACTGGAAACGGAATTGATACAATGCTCCTCTCGCTCACGGCAAGTGGTGTATTCATTCCCCAACAAATCGCCATATATGATGACCCCAATGGCAATGGCATTGTAGACCCAGGCGAGACCGTCATTACATCCCTCAAAGAGATGGTCATGGGCCAATCTCGCGCCGTGGTCATCTCTGCGGAGATTCCTACGACGGCTCTACCCGCAGAAATAGCCTCTATCACGATGACCGTTCACTCCACCGTTGATCCATCAAAGTCAGATACCACAAACGATACAATGGAGGTTGGTGATAAGGTGTCGGTTGCCCTAGACCTCTCTACCCTTCCGATAGGACAGGTTGCAGGCGATGGGAGTATTGCGTATACCTTAAAGACCATCAATACGGGTGTATCCTCTGCCGAGCCGATTGATACCCCAGTCTTTGTAGGTTCAGTGAATGGTCAGGGAGGGGTGTTTACAACGATACATGGTGTCCTCATTTCTCTTCCTATTCCCGCCAACACGATTTTTGAAACGGCAACAGCCTCTGCCCCAGAACAGAGAATATTGCTTTATAAAATAGGCGGGGTTTGGTTTGACTCCGAACCGCTTGGCACAAACAAGGGTGGGGTCAAGGAAGTTGGAATGGTGGTCCTGTCTAGTGGAGGGGTATTACTGCCTAATCAAGTCACACTCATGAAACTTAAGGTCTTGGTTTTGTCGCAGATATCAAAGACTGCGATTTCACTCATGGGCAATATCTCTTACAATGATAACAATCCCGCAACAGGCGTGATTACGACAGACAGCAATGTGGCAAGCGTTTATAATTCCAATCCAGCCAAGGTCGTCTTCACGGACGCCCTGGGGGGGTCTGAAATTTTCTTCTATCGCCCCGGTCAAAAGATTTTCGTTAAAGTGATTGCGTCCTCTTTGAACAAGAATGCCTCTGTTGCTGAAACCATTGCGAACATTAGCCTGTATGCGGAAACCTCCGGCGATCAAGAATCTGTAAATATCATAGAATCTGGAGAGAACACAGGCATTTTTTTAGCGGAGATTGATTTTACGAAACAACCTGACCCAGACCCAGCGACCTTCAGCAAGTCAGGAGGCGGTTCGGGCCTTGTCTGGCAGGTTGCGAAAGAAGAGACACAGAGCAATGAAGCGGGTGCCATAAAAAACAAGGCGGCAAAAACAACCGCAATACCCAATGACGGGAAATTGGAGATTCTCTCAAACTCGCATCTTCAGATTCGTTTTGTTAATCCCGTGGATCAGTCGGAGATGAAGGCGGATGTTTTGATTGATCCCTCTGGCGTTGCCTTTAATTCTACGACCAACCAAGTCATCCCCGGTCTGACAGTTCTGCTGGTGGATGCGGTCAGTGGCGGGGCCATTGTCGGTTTTGGAAAAAACCCAGTCGTTACGGGCGCGGATGGGAGGTTTTCTTTTGATGCGCCTGCCGGACAATACAAGGTATTTATTGCGAACAAGCCCTCCAGTTTTTCATCTCCATCCGTATTGCCGCCAGCGAATCTTAGACCTTTGGGTAGAATAATAGACCCCCTTGGCTCTTACGGTCAGGTCTTTAAGGTTGAATCGGCTATGGCGTTTGATATTCCGTTGGATCCAACGCACCCCATCCTCTTTGTTGAAAAAACGGCGAACAAACGGGATGCGGAGATCGGAGACCCAGTTACTTATACGGTTAAAATTACAAATACTTCAGCAACGCTTCCCGTGTGGGAGATTAACCTTCTGGATCAACCGCCCATTGGAATAACCTATATTCGTGGTAGTGCCACTTGTACGAAGCCTGGCTCTAAAATAGCCGAACCGCTTGCGGATCCTGCCACGGGGAGACCTGTTACCTTTGCAACAAGCTGTACCACGCCTATTCCAAACCGACTTGAAAAGGGAGAAAGCGTCACCATTACTTATAAGGCGATTGTGGGGCCTGCCGCCATTATGGGTGATGGTGTAAACCGCGCCAACGCCTTAGGCAAATCTAGTCTTGGCGTTGCCGTTTCCAACGAATCTAGTGCCACAGTAAAAATAGTGCAGGGGGTTTTCACGGATCGCGCGATTCTTATTGGAAAGGTTTTTATTGATCTAAATGGAGATGGCGAACAAAACGACGGGGAGCCGGGGGTTCCAGCCATTCGACTCGTTCTTACAGACGGCACTTCTGTGACGACCGATGAGGATGGAAAATACTCACTCTATGGGCTAAAGCCTGATACCCATGTTTTAAAAGTTGATCCCATGAGCCTTCCGTTTGAATTTCATCTTTCTGACGCTTCTACGCGATTCGCGGGTGACCCATATTCTCGCTTTATTGATTTAATACCCGGAGAACTCCACAAGGCTAACTTTACGATTGCGTCCCTTCCAAAGGAAGTCTGGGAACCGATCATCAAAGAGCGTAAGAACGTAGCCCTTGTGGGTGCCCAAACACCTGCGGGCGTAAGTCTTGGGCACCCACAAGGGGTGCCCCTACAAGCCCGTGGGGATGATGATGAGGACGAATCCAATGAAGAGGGTTTTGACGGGACAGAAGAGGATTCAGATGAGGGTGATACGATACGTAAGCCCGATCAAAATCAATCGCACAAAGGGGATAGGCCAAGCCCGCAAGGGAAAGATGAAAACGTAGGGGATGTTTCCGAACTCGCCATTCCAATTGATCTTAGGGCGCTGGTCTCTGCGGCCTCGTCTGACCTTACGATTGCCTTCCCCAAACAGGGTGCGCTGATTCCCATTCGTTCTACAAACTTGATTGTTACCGGCCATTCTGATATTGATTTTAAGCTTTCCGTGAATGGCAAGCCGATTGCGGATAACCACGTTGGGTCTGTTGTTGTTTCCAATGAGAAATCGGTTTCTGCAATTTTATGGGTGGCGGTTCCCCTTGAAACAGGGGAAAACAAGGTTGAGGTTTACGGGTATGACGCTTTCGGAAACGTTAGACAGACACAAACGATGACCCTTTCTGTTCCGGGGAAGATGGAAGTGTTGAAGGTGACCGCAGAACCCAAAGAACTGCCAGCGGATGCCGTCTCGAAATCCACCATTACCTTTGCTCTTTTTGACCGTGATGGATTGCCCGTTTTAATGCGAGAGTTCTTAACGATAAAAACAACCAGCGGTAAACTACAGGGGGAGGATAAAGACCCAGAAATGCCGGGGCACCAGATTGTTGTATCCAGAGGCATAGCGTCATTAGAACTTATTGCGTCTGACAAGGTAGAAGATGCGGTTGTAACGGCGACAATGGGGGATGCTGGTAAAATAGTTGGCGAGGTGAAAGTTTCCTTTCTGCCTGCGCTTAGGGATATGATGGCCGTGGGAATTTTAGATGGCAAAATAAACTTGCGCAATTTTAAGGGAAACATTATGCCCGTTGATCCCTCGGATTCGTTTAAGGAAACATTAACTGCTGATGGTCGGGCGGCATTTTACCTGAAGGGAAAGATTTTGGGAAGAGCACTGCTTACGGTTGCTTACAACTCTGACAAGGACGAAAAAGATCGGCTTTTTCGGGACATAAAACCGACCGAGTTTTATCCTATTTACGGGGACGCCTCTGAAAAGAAATTTGACGCGCAATCTGCTGGAAAGCTGTATGTGAAGGTAGAGCAGGGGAAATCGTATTTGTTGTTTGGCGACTTCTCCCCGGACTTTACGGATAATGAACTGATGATCTATCAACGGTCATTGAACGGATTAAAATATCATTATGAAAATGAAGAGAAGTCTGTCACGGCGTTTTATAATCGTTCTTTCCAAAAGCAAGTTGTGGAGCGAATCCCCGGCAACGGAACATCAGGATTCTATCAGTTGACGCAATTCCCCATCGTTGAAAATTCCGATTTTATAGAAATAATTACAGTAGATAGAGAGCGGCCCGGGATTATCATTCGCACGGAAACAATGGGACGTTTTGTAGATTACACGCTTTCGACCTTGACGGGCCGAATGCTTTTTAAGTCGCCTGTTGCAAGTTTTGATAAGAATTTTAATCCAATTTTTATCAAGGCAACCTACGAGACGACGGGCGCGGGGATTGCGTTTGACACTTATGGAATCAATGGAAAATTAAAACTATCTAAAAAATTGCAGGCGGGGAGCACCTTTGTGCAGTCCACTGAACCGAACAATCGCTTTACCCTGTATGGTGCCGATCTTAGGGCGCAGCTTGCGGAGGGCGTCGTTGCTTCCTTCGAGGTGGCCAATTCAAATTCAATTCTAAAAGGCGCCGATGCAGGCGGTGAAGGGTATAAGGTCTCTCTCTCAATCAAGCCAAACAGTGCAATCAATGCCACGGCCTATTGGCTAAAGACCGATCCACAATTTATTAACCCATCGGCGAATATCGTGGGAGGAAAAATTGAACAGGGGGTGTTGGCGCATTTCATTGTACGAGAGGGCACGATTTTAGGTGTAGAGGCTATTTCTTCAAAAGATAAAATTCTAGGAACAAATCGGTTGACAACCGATTTTAAGATTGAGCAGGGGTTTGGCAATGCGAGAGGCGAGATGGGTCTAAAGCATATAGAGGATCAAACGCCGACGCAAGATATTACCACAGACACGCTTCGCGCAAAAATAACTTCCCCCTTTCCCGGCATTCCCCGCCTAACCAGCTCGATTGAATACGAAGAGGCGTTAAATAGTGATGCGAATATAATCACCTTGGGAAATGATATGCGGCTGACCCAGACAACGAAACTCTATAGCAAACAACAATGGATTTCTGGGGGCACATCGCCTGCAGGAGCAGACACAGGCCGCGGCGGCATTGCCAAGGAGGGACGACGTGTCTTAACGACCGTAGGGATTGATTCGAATGCAATCGCTGGCACGACGGCTTTTTCCGAGTATCGAATTGCCCAATCCATTTCGGGGAGGGAAGATCAGGCCGCTATTGGATTACGCAACCGATACGCTATTAAAAAAGGGGTTGCCCTATCGTCAACGCTAGAGCAGACCCAAACGCTTGAAGGGCCTGAAAACAGTGATGCCACGGCCTTTTCCATTGGATTAGAACATTTGGCTAACCCCGATTTAAAAGGAACTGCGCGTGTTGAAATTAGGAAGACGCAGGATTTAGTTTCCCAGCTTGGCGGGCTTGCCATCGCTTATAAATTAAGACCGAACCTATCCCTTCTTGCGCGAGAAACTATTTTTAATGAGGATGGCAAAACCGGACAAGCGGACAAGCTGACGTCTCATCTGATTGTTGGAGCCGCCTTTCGGCCTGTTTCAACCGATGCTGTCCATCTTTTGGCAAAGTCCGAGTTTAAATATGACGCAACCGGGGCGGGTATTGTAAGAATTTATGTTCAATCACTTGAGAGCAATATCGCTGTTGCGCCAAAGACGATACTCTTTCTAAAATACGCCAATCGGGCAATACAAGAGGCGGACGGTTTTAATTCAATGACCCAGATGGTGGAGGGCAGGGTGACGTATGATTTGACTACGGAAATTGATCTAGGTCTTACGGGGCGTCATTTTTGGCAGGATCATTCTCAATCCAAACTGTGGGGATACGGTCTGGAAGGGGGATATCGGTTAGATCGGAATCTGTGGTTCTCTCTGGGTTATGAGGTGAACGGCTTTGACGATAATAGCCTTACGAATGATAAGGCTTTTGTTCATGGGATATTTATTCGGCTCCGTTACAAATTTGATGAAGGGATTATTGATTTCTTAAAGGGAGGCCCAATGACCATCAAGGGGGAAAAGGTTGTTGAGCAAGAAAAGCCAGCAGAGAAGCCGATACCAATTCTAATACCGTCTGTCTCCCAGATACTTCCTATGACACAGGCGACGATATCTTCTCCTGCCGTGGAAGAAGCTGTTCCGCCAGTTGTTCCACCGATATTGATTCCCGTTCCTGCCCTTTCTGACATCATGGTTTTGTATCGGTTGGAACCGGCTGTTGAAGTTGAGGTGGTTTTGCCTTCCGCGTCCTTTACGATAACGGGGGCGCATTTTAAGACTGGTAAGGCGCAGTTGACACCCAAAGGAAAAAAAGACGTGGCCGCTCACGCATTGTTTTTAAAACAGAATCCCAATTTAAGCATTACAGTAGAAGGGCATACGGATAAGAGGGGTTCGGAGGGATATAACTATAAACTGGGAATGAAGCGTGCGCAAGCGGTTTGGAAAGAGCTTAAAAAAGGCGGGGTTCAAAATGGCATGGGTGTTGTTTCTTACGGGGAAGGGCG
>CAYJXH010000006.1:0-18944 GCA_964373975.1 uncultured Nitrospirota bacterium
GAATTGAATCAATAGATTGAATCAAATCGAAAAATCCAACTGCTTTTTTGACCTTGTTCATTTGAAGAGATCCAATAAAATGGAGGCACCGTGCCTCTGCGGTTAGGACAGCCCGCGTTGGGGCTGTGAAAACCGAGAATTTATCAATGGCCTCTTGCACACGATTCTCTCCGAAAATCGTTATGCCTGCGTTGGCCGCAGACAATATGGCCTCTTGTCCTACTCCCTTAGAGACTGCGACAAGGGTAATCTCTTTCGGGTCACGCCCAGCGCGTTTTGCCGCAGCGTTGATCCTTATTAGAACATCTTCGACCGCTTTTGTAATTTCTATAGGGTTTTGCATTTATTGGTTCTGTGGCAGTTTGGGTTTTGGTTTATCGGTCAGGTAGTTGTCGCGGGTGATAACCTTGCGGCCCGATTTGGATTCAAGCTGGCGACGCGCCAAGCCTGCGACCGAGCCTCCTTCTTGGGCGGCCCGTTTGTTTTTCACAAAACCCTGTGCGTCTTTGTTGCGCGCAATTTCCGTGGTGGCGGCCTCGCCCAACATCGTGAAGATTAACTCCAGATCGGTCATGTGATCGCGAAGATTTTCACGCTTCAAACCCTTCAGCTTTTTGTAATCGGCAGGCGTTAGTCCGAACGTGGCTTTGGAGATTTCACCCGTAAGTATGGCGAAATCCTTTTGATCTAAAATTCCGCGCTTCTGCCATTCTCCGGTTAGTTCGTCACGAACAGCAATTCCACGGACACGCTTTTCGACCCAATCGTCTGGGTAGCCCTTTTGTTTGTAGAGTTCCCGCATCCGCTGTTGGGCAAGTTCGGGATTTTCGATCTCTTGGACACGCTCGTAGCCAACCTGTGCGAGCCAGCGTTTGAAAGGCTCGGCCTTGGGGCTGGGGATTGATTGGATGATGCGAAAGGCCGATTCGGTGTTGACGCAATCGGTTGTGTAAGTTTTGCCGTCAGATGAGGTTAATTTCAGTTGTACACAAAATGTGGACAACTGAACTTCGCTTTGTTTTAGCTCGCGTGCTTTCAGCATACTCCAATAGTTTCGCGGGTTGTCACTGTCGGTCAAGGCGGCCACAATGTCCACGATAGAAAAGAACCACTGCTCATCATGCCATATACGGCGAATCTGTTTTGCCCCAAAAACGATGATCTTGTTGTGTGAGTCTGGCGTAACTTGATTGCTCATTTACAAATCCTTTGTGTTAAAAAAAGTACAGCGAGTTGATGATCGGATTTTCAATAATCACTTGGCTCATGGGAAAGATTTCTCCCTCCGGTCGAAATGACATACTTTGCATCTGTTTCTTACAGCCCCAACGAGGGCTGTATTCCCGCCGGGGGTCGTACCCCCACGCCGCTGATCATGTTTTGGCCTTTGACTTTATCGCGCCGATACGAATGAAACAGGTTGGGATGACAGACGGTACAAAGATTAATGTCTGCGATATTTTCAGGCTTTACCCCTGCATTTAAAAGCAAAATGCGATTTAGGCGTGCTAGGTCTATCCAGCCCTTTTCGCCCTGTTGACGCACCAATACGCCATCAGAGTACATCGGCTCCATTGCAACCTGCTCCCAGACCTCCCTGCCCACTTCAAAACAGCAGGGGCCAATCTTTGGCCCCATTCCAATCAAGAGCGTAGCAGGATCAGAGCCGTAGGTTTTTGTCATTGCCAAAACCGTCTTTGCTACAATACGCAACAAACTACCCCGCCATCCCGCGTGAACAATGGCGATGGCAGGCCGATTTGGATCGGCGATAATCACCGGCAGACAATCGGCCGTGAAGATCGTGATTAAAACACCCGGGGCATCTGTCATCAACGCATCGCCCGTGGGTCTGCCTTCTATTGTCGTCCCCACCGTAACAACGGTATCTCCATGGACTTGGAGAAGCCGCGCGGATGGCCCACCATGCAATGCCTTTGCCTGATCTTCGGTTAAGGTCTTTGTCCCGAAGAAATGGAAAAGCCCCGCACGATTCAAAAGCGGCAGGGTGAGTGTTTCTTCGGAAATCAATCGGCCTGCCGTCTTATGAAGGTGGGTATATCCCACGTGTCTTCGTTATAGGTTCCTGTCCCTACGGCGCGCGGCACCTTTCTCAAGACACCCCTTTTTTCAATATCCATTGAAAGGCCTTTTTTCACAGGCCGTCCATCTCCCATCTCATCCCCGATAGACTCTCCCTGAAAGCCTGTGGCAATGACCGTGACTTTCACCTCTTCCGAATCGGTTGTTCCGACCGCAGTGCCAAAAATAACCTTTGCGTCCGTATCACCCTTTCCGGCAATAATCGCGGCGGCTTCGGCCACTTCGTGCAGTCCCATGTCTCGCCCTCCAGAGATACTCATCAATATCCCCTTGGCACCTTCAATAGAGGAATCTTCTAATAGCGGACTGGAAATAGCACATTGCGCCGCTTCCACCGCGCGATTTGTCCCCTTAGATACCCCCATTCCCATAACCGCCCGCCCCGGATAAGACATAATCGCCCTCACGTCTGAAAAATCAACATTGATTTGTCCCGGTATCATAATCAGGTCTGTAATTCCGGCAACGGCTTGACGCAGAATGTCGTCTGCAACTAAAAAGGCTTCCTTCAGGGAGGTTCCCTTTTCAACGATATTTAAAAGACGCTGATTGGGGATAACAATGACGGAATGGCAGGCTTTTTTCATCTCTCGTAAACCCTCTTCTGCAAGACGCGTTTTCAGTCCCCCTTCAAATGAAAACGGCTTGGTGACAACGCCAACCGTTAGTATTCCCATTTCCTTAGCGATATTCGCGATGACCGGTGCCGCACCCGTTCCGGTTCCGCCTCCTAAACTCGCGGCAACAAAAACCATCTCGGCCCCTGCTAACGATTCTCGAATCTCATCGGCTGATTCGAGCGCAGAGTCTCGTCCCATTTGAGGATCCGCACCCGCGCCCCGTCCCCGGGTCAGTTTCTCGCCGAGCTGAATTTTGTAAGGGGCATGACTTAAATGCAATACCTGACTGTCGGTATTGGCCACCAGAAAATCAACCCCCTTTAAGCTGTGAAGGATCATGTTATTCACGGCATTCCCGCCGCCACCGCCGACCCCGACTACCTTAATTTTAACCAACGACAAACTCGTCTCTTCCTCATCAAATAGAAACATTTTTCTCTCCTTTTTATTGTTGACCCTATAAGTAATCTATCCCCACCGCCACAGATTCACAGCACCAACGCGTGCTGTCCTAACCGCCGGGGGGCGTCCCCCTCTAAAAAAAATCTTTTGCCCACTCCTTCATTTTTTCCTTAACGCGACTCATGAAACCTTTCTTTTGACTGGATACGGCCATTTTACTGGCCTGACTTTGATAGGCGTAGATCAGCAATCCCACCCCGGTTGCGTACATCGGGCTACGGACAATATCAATGAGGCCGCCCATATTAGAGGGCCCCCCAATTCTTGTGGGTAGATTGAGAATCTGCTCGCACAGCTCAACCATTCCGGGGGTTAACGAAGAGCCGCCCGTGAGGACCACCCCCGATGGAATCTTATCTTCAAACCCTGCCTTTTCAACCTCTGTGGCCACCAGCGTAAAGATCTCTTCTGCGCGGGGCTCAATCACCTCCGACAATAATTGGCGCGACATAATGCGTGGCGCTCTCCCCCCCACACTGGAAACCTCGATGGTTTCATTTTCTTTGACCATCTCCGTCAGGGCACATCCGTAGCGAATCTTTAGTTTTTCAGCCTCCTGCGGCGGCGTGCGAAGACCAATTGCAATATCATTCGTCAGGTGATTTCCACCGATGGGCAATACCGCCGTATGCCGCACTGCCCCTTCCACAAAGATGGCCAAGTCGGTGGTTCCGCCGCCAATATCCACCACCATAACGCCTAAATCCTTTTCTTCCTGCGTTAAGACCGCTTCGCTAGACGCCAACGGCTGTAAGATCACATCCATTGTTTCTAGTCCAGCCCGCTTAACGCATTTTACAATGTTTTGCGCGGAGGTTACTGCGCCTGTAATAATATGAACGCAGACCTCCAGCCGTGTTCCCGACATGCCGAGGGGATCTCGAATGCCATCTTGTCCGTCTACAATAAACTCTTGGGGTATCACATGCAGGATTTCCCGATCAATTGGAATAGAGACAACCTTTGCCGCGTCTAAAACGCGTTCAATATCGCCGCGTGTGATTTCTCCTTCTTTTACTGCGATCACGCCCCTTCCGTTTAAGCCTTGAATATGTCCCCCAGCGATACCGGTATAGACCGAGTTAATCTCCACCCCCGCCATAAGCTCGGCTTCTTCCACGGCGCGCTTTACCGATTCCACGGTGCTGTCAATATTGATCACCATTCCTTTTTTTAATCCCTTGGAAGGGTGTGTCCCGATTCCGATAATGTCAATCCGTTTATCTTCGACAATCTCGCCGACAATGACGCAAATCTTGGTTGTGCCAATATCTAGCCCCACTAAAAGTTTTTCATGTTTTGCCATAAGGACTCCTCTACTCTGTTTCTATCGCCGCAGTTTTTGTTTTTACAACAACTTGTGATGGAAAACGCAGATCAGCCTCCCACGGGGCAAGGTTACGGCGCGTCAGGTCATCTTCCATTTTAGTAAATCGCTCCCATCGCTCTTTAAAATCCTGATCCCCTAAATGCAATACCCCTTTTTTAAGACGAACCGAAATATCTTTAGGATGGGAAAGATCAATAAGCGCGTCTTTGCGTTTTGACAAAAGGGGCGCCAATTCCATTGCCTTTGCGTAGGTATTCGGGTTGTAATAGATCATACGAGGAAGATTGGCCTCCTCTCCTTCCTCCAAGACCACGCCTTCGCTATCGCGCAAAACCATTCTGTTACTCAAAGGATCAATCTCTACCGCCGCAGGAATACGTTCTGTCAAGGCAACATCCAGACGAGAGGGAAAAATCTTTCGAACAACGGCTTCTTTCACCCATCGGTTGCCAATCAGGGCGGTATGGATATCCGCAATAGAAAGATGAACCAAGTTCTGCCCCAATACAAATTGGAACTGCTGGTTTAATTCTTTTGAATCAATCTGCTTGACCCCAGACCATCTAATTTCTTTAATCTGAAAATAAGGGGAGGCTAAAAAAACCTGTAGGCCAAATAAAACTGCCACCAAAAATACCCCCGCTAAAACCAAACCAAGTTGACGCCATTTTGTAGGCACTGCTTCTGCATGATTTTTTTTCCTCACTTGCGCTAATGCAATCGTTTCCATAAAATCTCCTGTTATTTTGTAATTGACGCGGTTGCTAGAATTTTCTCCACCAATTGATCAAACGAAACGCCAACGCCTCTTGCTATTTCCGGGAGCAAGGACGTCTCTGTCATTCCCGGCAAGGTATTCACCTCTAATAGATACGGTTTATACGCGCGATCTAAAATAAAGTCGGCACGGCTATACCCAGAACAGCCCAATGCTAAATGGGCCTTCCGTCCCCATTCCAATATCTCTTTATAAACATTGGGCGGGAGGTCGGCGGGGAAAATATGTTCCGACATCCCTTTTACATATTTTGCCGTATAGTCGTAAAATCCGGTCTTGGGGCGAATCTCAATGGCCCCCAAAGGGGCCTGATCTAATATGCCGACATGCACTTCCGTTCCAGAAATATATTGCTCCACTAGAATCTTCGGGCCAAAACGAAACGCCTCATTGAGGGCGGCATCCAAGGCCGAAGGATTCTCTACAATTGTAACCCCGACGCTCGACCCTTCCGAAATGGGTTTAACGACCACTGGATAGCCAAATGGAGGGGGGTTGGTTTTGGAAATCGCTTTCTCCTCGCAGGGGTCGCACCCCTTTTCTGTCAAAAGCACACAAGGGGGTGTTGTGAGACCGGCGGCAATAAAAAGGGATCGGGCCTGCGCCTTGTTCATTCCCAATGCGGATGCCAGAACACCGGAACCGGTATAGGGAATGTGCATCATCTCAAGCAGTCCTTGAATAATCCCGTCCTCTCCGTAGCGGCCATGCAAGGCGATAAAGGCGACATCCACGTTTTCCCGACGCAGTGTTAGCGCAACCTCGGTGTTGACATCAATGGCGCAGACCGTATAGCCCTGTCTTGTTAGCGACCCCATCACGGCGGCGCCGCTTTTTAGGGAGACCTCTCTTTCTGCAGAAAGGCCCCCCATCAAAACACCAATCTTTTTTCCAACGAATGGCTCTAATGGCATAACAGCAACGTAAGGGCGGGCTAACCCCGCCCTTACCCTCTCCCCACGATTTTAATTTCTGTTTCTAACAAAATACCCGTCTCAAGCAAAACGCGTTCCTTTGCCAATTGAATCAGCGCCATAACGTCGGTTGCAGTCGCAGTCCCCAAGTTGATAATAAAATTTCCATGTCTTTCTGATATCTGTGCCCCGCCTATTTGATGTCCCTTCAATCCGACCGACTCAATGAGTCTTCCCGCCGATAAGACATCATCGCCTTCCCTTCCCTCTCCCCCTCCCCCCTTGTGGGGGAGGTTAGGTGGGGGGTGCGGGTTCTTGAAAATAGAACCTGCATTGGGATACGACAGCGGCTGTGTGGCCCTTCTCCTTCTAAGAAGATCAAACCGTTTTTTTTCAATTTCTCTTAAAGCGGACTTTTGAAGACGAAACTCGGCAGAGAGAACGATTGCGCCCGGCGCTAGCCCTGCGCTTCGGTAGGAAAAGGGGAGGGCCTCTCTTGGAAGCGTTGTAATCTCTCCTTCGGGGCTAATCAGCGTGGCTTCTTTTAAGATTGCGGCCGTCTCCTCTGCCATGAGGCCCGGCCTCTGCGAGATTCCCGCGTTCATTGCGATGGCCCCGCCGACGGTTCCCGGAATGCCAGCCGCAAACTCCAAGCCGGATAATTCTTGCTTTTCGACATACATTGAAAGGCGTGGAAAAGAGAGGCCTGCTTCCGCATAAAATGTCGTATCGCTTGTTAACACGCCCTGATTTAACTTGCCTAAGTGCATGACCACCCCCGCTATCCCGCCTTCTAAAACAAGGAGGTTGCTCCCGGCTCCTAACACAAAAATAGGCACGTCCCCGCCGATTCGCTTGACCAAGGCGGCAACCGCTTCAACCGATTCCGGGAAGACCATCGCCTCGGAAGGGCCGCCAATTTTAAGCGAGGTGTAGGGTGCCATGGGTTCATTAAAGAGAACACGCCCTTCATATCCTTCAAAAAGAGCAGTTATTTTTTCCTGCATGAGCTGTCCTATCATTATTACTTTCCCTGAATCAACGAAAAACAAGCCGAGACAATCTCCTCTGCGGCATGAGGATGTCCCATTTTTTTAGACGCCTCTGCCATGACAGAAAGTTTGTTCGGATTGTTTCCCCACGACAGTATTTTTCCTGTGATCTTTGCTCCTGTCAGGTCTTTATCTAAAATCATTTCAGCGGCACCCGCTTTCACGAAGACGGCCGCATTTTTTTCTTGATGCGCTTTTGCGTAAGGAAACGGTATCAGCAATGCGGGAAGACCAACGGATGACAATTCGGCCAATGTCACCGCCCCGGCACGCGATATGACAAAATCGGACTCCGCATAAGCCTTCGCCATATTCTCAATAAATTTAACAACATGCGCGGTAATTTTGTGCTTTGCATACGCGGCGGCTACTTCATCATAGTCTTTTTCGCCCGTTTGGTGCTGAATCACTATTGGCGTATTTTCCAAAGACGGCAGGGCGTGAATCAATGCCTGATTGATAGAGTGCGCTCCCTGACTTCCGCCCAAAATAAGCACGGTAGGGGGACAAAATTTTCTGTTCCGAACGATCCCCAGAATTTCAGCCCGAACGGGTGCGCCGAGACAGGCAATGTTCCGCGCACGCAGAAAGTCTTTTGTTTCTTCAAATGCGGTCACGGTCAGATGGACAAAAGGGGCTAACACCTTGTTCATCATGCCCGGAATGAGGTTCGGCTCCAGAATGACCCGCTTGATGCGCAAGATAAAAGCGGCCATCATGACCGGGCCTGAAGTATAGCCCCCGATTCCGATGACCAAATCAGGGGCAAATTGCTTGAGATGGAAAATCGCTTGGAAAAGACCGACGGCCATGTAGCACAAAGCGCGCAGTTTTCCTAAAACCTTCTTTCCAACAAAACCTTGCGCGAATATCGGTTTAAATTGGAATCCCTGATGGGACACAATCCGGGCTTCCATCCCAGCGGCCGTTCCAATAAAAAGCAGTTTCGTTTTGGCCTCACGCTTTATGAACGTATTGGCCAGCGCGAGACAAGGATAAAGATGTCCTCCGCTACCGCCTCCCGCAATGACGATGTTCATGGGTGTGCTCCTTCCATTTGCAGGATTTTTTCTTTCTTTTGAGACCTGCGAACAGGGATATCCATGGAAATCCGATAGAGAATTCCGGCGGCCGCCCAATTCATTACAAGGGAAGACCCCCCATAACTGATAAAAGGCAGTGCAAGCCCCTTTGTAGGCAAAAGCGACGTGACGACCCCCATATTCATCAATGCTGGCATTACCATGAGCAATGTGGTTCCAATGGCCAGTATTTGCCCAAAGGGATCCTCAATGCCTTGGGCAATCTTTGCCCCTTTCCAAAGAAGTGATACAAAAAGAATAATGACGCAACCCGTGCCGACCAGTCCTAGTTCTTCCCCAATGACTGAAAAGATAAAATCGGTATGGGGCTGTGGCAGAAAGAAAAGTTTCTGCAAACCGCCTCCGAGTCCTACGCCAAAGGGTCCGCCGCTTCCCAACGCAATGAAGGATTGATTGATTTGAAACGACTTTGACGGAGGATCAGACATTGGATCAATAAAGGTCTTGACCCGCTGAAGCATATAAGGGAAATGGATCAGTGAGAAAATGACAAATGGAATGGCGAGGGAACTTAACCATGCCAAATGCCGGAGCGATGCCCCGCCAATAAAAAGAAGAATCACGGTGATAATTGCGATGGTTAAGGTGGCTCCTAAATCAGGCTCAACCCATATCAGCAAGCTCAACACGCCTAAAAGCAGTAACACCGGCCAAAGGCCGCGGACAAATTCAGAAAGATGCTCCTCTTTTTTCGCAATATAATGCGCCAGATAGATCACCGTAAAGAGCTTGGCAAACTCCGACGGCTGAAAACTAATGGGCCCAATCCGCAACCATCGGCGCGCGCCATTGACATCCACTCCAAAAAAGTGGACACAAAGAAGAAGCGCAAAGATGCCTCCTGCCATGGGAATAATATATTCACTCAAGCGGTGATAGTCTGTTCGGATCAAGAAAGAAAATGCGCCAATCCCAAGCACGGTCCATGCGAGCTGTCTTTTTAAGTAGTAGGCAGAATCGGCATAATTCTTCCATGCCAAGGTAGAGCTGGTGCTATAGACCATGACCAGTCCTAGAAAACAAAGAGAGAAGATAATAACAAAAAGGGCGCGATCTCCCCGACCCCCAAGACTGTGCGCCTTCTTTTTTGCAGGATAATGACCCTGCGTCGCTGTATGTATTTTCATGGCGAACAAAGTCCCAACACGGCTTTTTTAAAGGTATCCCCTCGGTGTTCGTAATTGTTAAACATATCAAAACTGGCGCAACCGGGGGAGAGCAAAACCACATCCCCCCGAACGGCTACCGCAGAGGCTATTAGAACAGCCTCTTCCATTGAATAAACGCGATCAATCGCAGGATGCCCTTTAAAACAATGCGCCAATTTTTCTATGGCTTCTCCCATTAAAATAAGCCGCTTTACCTTTTTAAAGACGGTCTCGCGTAGGGGTGTAAAATCAGACCCTTTGTCCAAACCGCCTGCGATTAAAATCACCTGCGTATTGATCCCTTCAAGTGATTTTAGAACGGAGCCGACATTGGTTCCCTTGGAGTCATTGATGTAACGCACCCCTTTCAATTCTCGAACAAGCTCCATCCGATGGGGAAGCCCCGAAAACCGCGCAAGCGTTTTTACAATGGCAGAATGTGTGGCACCCGCCAGCAGGGAAATGGTGACCGCCGCCATGACATTTTCAATATTATGGTTCCCGACAAGCTTGATGGACTTGATCCCAACGATTGGATCTTCCTTTCCCATAATGCTCGAAACCAGGGTGTCCTTGATAAGCGTCACCCCCTGTCTTGGATAGAGCGGCGGGCCTAACCTGCTAAACCAAATGGGGATGCCTTTGCATGTGTTTGGATAAGAGGACGGAAAAAGCGGAATGGGCGGAAAGGCATCTGCGTTTAACACGGCGTAATCAACCCGTTTCTGATTTTCAAAAATACGTTCCTTGATTCTGCGATAAGTTTCCATGTTGCCATGACGATCCTGATGGTCACAGGTGACATTGAGCAATGCCGCTATTTTAGGCCGAAAGGTCTCAATGGTTTCTAACTGAAAAGAACTCACCTCCACCACAATAAAATCAAACGGGCGAAACGCGGCCAATGAAAGCGGGGTCCCTAGATTTCCCCCCACAAAAACTTTAAACCCGCTCTCCTTGAGAATTTCAGCCGTAAGCGTTGCGGTCGTGCTTTTTCCATTCGTGCCGGTAATGGCAATAATAGGCGCCACGAGAAATCGAGAGGCAAGCTCCATTTCCCCAATCACTGGTATTTCTGCCGCTTTCAGTTTGGCTATGGGGAGCCGCGTCAGTGGAACGCCGGGACTAACAACCACCATTTCTGACGAGAGAATATCTTCCGCGCTAAAACGGCCCAACAAAAACCGAATGGGAATATCTGATTTTTGCTGTGTCAGTGCGACGGGGGGCGTTACCCTCTCATCATCCACAACAAGCACATCAGCGCCTTGTCCCGCAAGCAAGGCGGCGGCGGCCTCTCCGCTTTTCCCAAGCCCAACAACGGTGACCTTCTTTTTTTCCAGATTCAGATTCATATCCGTATCCATTATTTATTGTAAGGGCAGAAAATTTTGCGCCTTACCTTATCTTTAACGTGCTCAAACTTAACAAGGCTAATATCACCGACGCGATCCAAAATCGGACCACGACTTTTGACTCGTGCCATCCCAAAAGCTCAAAGTGGTGATGCAGGGGGGCCATTAAGAAAACCCTTTTCCTGCGCGATTTATAGGAGACCACCTGAAAAATAACCGAGAGCGCCTCAATCACAAAAACCCCTCCCACCAACACGAGAAGTAGTTCATGCTTTGCAATCACAGCGACAACGCCGAGCGCCGCTCCCAAGGGAAGGGAGCCGACATCCCCCATAAAAATCGTTGCGGGATAGGCGTTAAACCAGAGGAATCCCATCGCGGCACCAATGATGGCGCCGCAAAAAATAGAAAGTTCTCCGGCCCCTTTGATATGCGGGATTAAAAGATATTCGGAGAGCGCCTTATGCCCCGATACATAAGCAACAATGAGATAAGCGACTGCCGCTACAATGACAGGGCCAATCGCCAAACCGTCGAGTCCATCGGTTAGATTCACTGCATTGGATGCGCCCACAATGACTAAAATGGCAAACAGAATATAAAAGGGGCCAAGATCAGGCGTAAAGCTTTTAATAAACGGAATCGAAAGGTGGCTAGATATGGGGCCAGAAAGATAAATACCAATCGCGACAAGCCCTGCGGCTCCTGTCTGCAGAGAAAACTTGGTGCGCGCAGCAAGTCCCTTTGGATTTTTTTTAACACATTTCAGATAGTCATCCCAAAATCCTATGGCACCAAAACTGACTGTGACAAAAATGACCAGCCAAATATAATGGTTTGTGAGATCGGCCCATAACAGGGTGGACGCAAGAATAGCCCCTAAGATAAGGCCTCCCCCCATTGTTGGCGTGCCGGTTTTTTTAATGTGAGATGCTGGCCCGTCATCTCGAACAGGCTGGCCCATCTGATATCGCACCAAAAGATCGGTGGTCCACTTTCCTAGCAGGAGACAAATAAAAAGTGCTGTCAGCAGGGCGTAAACCGTGCGAAAGGTAATATAACGGAAGATATTAAAGAAGGAATAAGCCGTATGCAGTGGATATAAAAGATTGTATAACATTAGTGGGCCGTAACCTTCTCTCTTTGGCTTACATTGAGTAATCGTTCCATTCCCATCCCGCGTGAGCCTTTAATCAGCACAACATCTCCGGATTGGATTTCGTGCGCAAGGTCAAGCGACTCCAAATTCTTAAAAGTTGTAATGGCTTGTTTCTGCATCCCCTTTCCCAACGCGCCACAGGCCACGATTTCACAAAATTGCCCTACAGCAATAAGGCGGTCAATCCGATTTTGCGCTACTTTACGGCCTAGCTCCTTGTGCGCTGATTTCGCCGCGCTCCCTAACTCCAACATATCGCCTAGAATGGCGACTTTTCTATGCCCTCCCAAGGGTGCGACCCCTGCGAGGGTTAGCAAGGCGGCCTGCATGGATGCGGGATTTGCATTATAGGCATCTAATAAAATAGTAGCGCCGTTCCATTCGATAATCTCTCCCCTTAACGGCATAGGGGAAATATCCTGCAATGCGGAACGAATTTCATCAAATTCATATCCTAACGCGAGGGCGCCAGCCGACGCGGCTAGGGCGTTATAAACATGGTGCTCCCCCAATAATGAGAGGACGACTTTCATTTTTCCGCCACCGCCCTTTTGGTTTCGATTGAGCGCAAGGGTAAAGGCAAGCCCGTTTCTATTGGACACGATCTCTGTTGCGATTAAGTCGGCGTCATTGCCTATAGAGTAGGTCCACTTTTCAGAACAGACTCCTTCCCATGGCGATAAATAAGGATCATCTTGATTGATGATGGCGGTTCCCCCAATACGCATTGCCTCAAAAAGCACGGTCTTCTCGGTGGCGACCCCTTCTATGTTGCCCAGAAATTCCAGATGCGCCGCCCCGATATTGGTGATAATGCCCATGGTTGGTTTTGCAATATCACAAAGAAGACTCATATCGCCGGGACGGCTAATGCCCATTTCCAGAACGGCCGCCTGATCCTCTTTTTTCAGACGCAACAGTGTGAGTGGAACGCCAATATGGTTATTGAGGTTTCCCTCTGTTTTTAAAACAGGGCCGCGCATCCCTAGAATTTTTGCCAGCATTTCTTTCGTGGTTGTCTTGCCATTACTGCCGGTAATCCCAATAATCGGGCATTGAAAAGTGCCGCGATGCCATTTTGCAAGCGATTGCAAACCCACAAGGGGGTCGGGAACCACAATCATAAAGTTGGAATTAAAAATGTTTTTTTGTCTTTTATTTTGCTGAAGCGTAAACCATGAACGCGAAACCATTGCCCCTGCCGCCCCTTTGTAGAGGGCGTCTTCTACAAAATCATGGCCGTCCTGCCTTGTCCCTTGTAAGGCAATAAAAATCTCACCCGGTTGTAAGGTTTGTGTGCTGATTGAAAAACCGCTTATAGCGCGACCCCCCAGATCTCCATAAATCTCTACCTCTTTGTCCTTCCCCCACATTAAAAGCCGATCAATGGACCACATTATTTTTGCCTCCCAGATAGGGCGAGGCGCGCGACTTCTCTATCGTCAAATCGAATGACCCGGTCTCCGATGATCTGATATTGTTCATGGCCTTTACCCGCGATCACCACCGCGTCTCCAGTTTCTGCCAGCGAGATGGCACGGGCAATGGCGAGACTGCGGTCGGGGATAATCTCATACAAGGGGGGCGCGACCTTCGCAGAGCACGTTGCCCCTGCGAGTTTCGGCGTTCTGTTGAGTATTCCCGCTTCCATTTCTTTGATAATGGAAAGCGGGGGTTCAGACCTTGGATTATCTGATGTGAGAATAGACAGGCGGCTATACAAAGAGGCCACTTCGCCCATTTTGGCGCGCTTTCCCCGATCACGATCTCCGCCGCAACCCACCACGGTAATCACATGGCCTAATGCGAGAGAAGAAACCGACTGTAACAATCGGGATAAGGCATCTTCGGTATGCGCATAATCTACAATCACCAGAAAATCTTGGCCCAAATCAATCTTCTCAAATCGGCCCGGCACCGATTTCATTGACGCAATACCCGTTGTGATAGATTCCCTAGAAAGTCCCGATGCGATACCCACACCGATTGCCCCTAAAATATTATAAACGTTATATCGTCCCGTCAGGGCAGAAGTGATGCCGATTGCTCCTATGGGTGTTTGCACTTCTAGCGCTATGCCGTGCAGATTTAAAGACATTGATGTAGGATAAATATCTTCATGGCGGTCTATTCCGTAACAGAGGGTGTGTCCGGGGACATCTTCTTTTAATTTCATTCCCCACGGATCATCAATGTTAATAACGCAGAGACCCGAAGTCTGATGAAAGAGCCGTTTCTTGGCCTCAAAATAGGCCGACATCGTGTGATGATAATCCAGATGATCTTGCGTTAGATTGGTAAAAACAGCGGTATCAAAATTCAAGCCGAAAACCCGCCTTTGATCGAGGCTGTGGGAAGAAACCTCCATAACGACATCGGTCGTTCCACGTTTTCTCATCTGTGCGAAAAGAGACTGCAACTCTAAAATTCCCGGCGTGGTGTTATAAGCCTCAATGTACTCTGCGCGGGAAGAGGATTTTGTATCTGTTTTTACAGCCCCAACGAGTCGGTACGCCGACTGCGGGGCTGTCCTCACCGCCGGGGGCCGTGCCCCCCCCAAGTCATAGTGGATCGTGCCAAGAAGGCCGGTTTTTCTGCCGCCCGTTTTAAGAATGGACTGCACCAAAAATGATGTTGTTGTTTTTCCGTTGGTTCCCGTTATTCCCACAAGATGGAGCTCCTCCGCAGGCCTTCCAAAAAATTGTGATGCAAGGTGAAAGAGGGCCTCATGCGCATCTTTCACGGTGATCAATGTCTCCCGCCCAAAAGCCGCAGGAGCCTTTACACTTTCTTTCGCAGAGACCGCCACGCCTTCAGAAACCACAGCCACTGCGCCCCGTGATACCGCTTCTTTGATGAATTGGCGGCCGTCTTTTTTTGTTCCGGGAAGGGCAACAAAAAGCGATCCTTTCTCGGCCTTTCTCGAGTCCGTTACAATCTGACCGATCTCCAATTCTGTTTCTCCCACAATGGCTGTTGCCGAAATCAACCGAAGCCCTTCTGAAAGTTTCAAATTAAACTCCTTGCGCCGACCGATTCATCGGGACGAATTCTTAGGTAGTGAAGAACCTCCCTGCCAATGGCCGAAAAAACAGGGGCGGCGATCTCTCCGCCTGTTCTTTCGCCTGCTGGTGCATCAATCATGACCAAAATAGTTAAAACGGGCTTGTTGGCTGGAACAAAGCCGACGAACGAAGCAACATAATCTTTTTTAGAATAGAGGCCTGTGAGTGGATCCATTTTCTGCGCCGTACCGGTTTTTCCTGCCACTCTAAAGCCGGGAATAGCGGCCAACCTCCCCGTTCCCATCGTAACGACGCGTTCCAAAATCTCGGTCATTTGCATTGCTGTTTCGTTGGAGATGGCTTTTCTGCCGATTGGAACCGCTACAGAACCTTCCACGGGAATGGGCGCGATCTTTTCTATCACATAAGGGGTGACAAGATAACCGTGATTGGCGATAACCGATGCGGCCAAAAGAGTCTGTATTGCCGTCACGCCAATTTCCTGACCGATTGCGATTGAGGCCAACGACCGGTCTGACCATAAATGGGTCTCGCGTAAAAGCCCGGGGGATTCTCCAGTGAGATCAATGCCGCGCCGTGTCCCAAAGCCAAAAGCGCGGACATAAGCGAAAAGTTTTTGATTCCCTAAACGGCCTGCGACCTTAATCATTCCGATATTACTAGATCTTGCCACGGCCTCATAAAAAGGAACCTTCCCGATAGGTTCATGGTCATGGATAATGGTCCCAGCCACCGGATAAGTTCCACTTTCACAATCAATAACCTCTGATGGAGAAACCAATTTCTCTTCCAGTGCCGCCGCCGCCGTTACGATTTTAAAGGTAGAGCCCGGCTCGTAAATATCGGTAATGGGCCGATTTCTCCACTGCGAGGGCTGATACGAACCGACGGCGTTTGGGTTAAAAGGGGGATGTGCCACCATGGACAAGATCGCGCCATTGGTGGGGTTCATCACAAGGACAATTCCCGATTTCGCGCCAGACTTCTCTACGGCATGTTTTAGCTCGCGCGCGCTAATATACTGGATTGTTTCGTCGAGCGTTAAAGTGATATTTTCTCCCTGTAAGGGGGGAATATAGTTAAATCCTTTTGGATAGATAGAATGTCCGTACGCGTCCCGAACAACAACAACCCCTCCCTTTTTCCCCTTGAGTATGTTGTCGTATTTATGTTCGACCCCCTCTAACCCATTGTTGTCCATTCCCACAAAGCCGATAATATGGCCAAATAAGGCGCTCTTGGGATAAAACCGCTTGCTTTCCATAAGCGTATCAATTCCGGCTAGTTTTAATTGCTCAATCTTGGCCAATCGCGCTTTATCAATCTTCCGCGCAATCCAGACGAAATCTTTTTCGCGATTAAATTTTTCAATCAGCAATCGTGGCGCAACGTTTAAAAGCGGGGAGAGCAATTTAGCGGTTTTTCTTGGATTTTCTATTTTATCCGAGAGGGCGTAAAGCGAGGGAACATCCACATTAATTGCCAATATCCGCCCGTTTCTGTCATAAACGGTTCCGCGATCCACCTGATCCATGATGGTTCTCTCATGCTGGGATTTTGCAAGCCGATCCCATTGTTCATGATTCATCCATTGAATCGAGGCGAGGCGAAGCGCGACCAATACAAAACCCGCAGTTAAAATTAATGCGACAATAAAAAACTGGGCGGATCTTGAAAAGGGTGTGGGTCCTTTTGAAATCATTACCGATCCTTTAGATAAACACGTGTTGTTGGCCCTGCCGGAATCATGGAGAGTTGCAAGATCGCGGCTTCTTCAATTTTGTCTAGCGCGCTGACGCTTTCAAGTTCAATTAAAAGATGTTTCTGAAGTTTTAATAATTCACCCTTTTGTTTCTGTATTGCCTGAATCTCATACCCCAAGCGGGTCATTCGGTTTCTTTGCCATAAAGACAGAAAAGAGAAAAACAGGATGACAAGGGCCATGCCGCCAAAAAGCAAAAAATCTTTTATTTTTTCGTTCATGCAACCCTCTCTAATGCGCGCAGTTTTGCCGATCGTGCCCGGATATTGTTTGTGACTTCCGCCTGTGAGGGCACAATCGGTTTCTTATAGAGATTAATAAATTTTTTTGTAAGGGCAGACCCCTGTGGGTGCCCCATTTCTGGGTAGGCACGGTGGCCTGCCCCTGCTAGCTCCTTAAACCTGTTCTTTACAGGGCGATCCTCTAATGAATGAAAGGAAATAACGACCAATCTTCCGCCAACGGCCAACAATGAGACCGCGTGAGAAAGACCGGCTTCAAGTTCACCTATTTCGTCGTTGACTGCGATTCTCAATGCCTGAAACGTTTTTGTCGCAGGATGTATTTTTGTCCACTTTGATTTTTGTCGCACTGCATGGCAAACGATATCGGCCAATTCAGTTGTCTGCGTGATCTCCCCCTTTGCTTCCCGATGCCGCACAATGAACGCGGCGATTTTTCTGGAACCTCTTTCTTCCCCATAGTGATAGAGGATATCTGCCAATTCTTTTTCGCGAAGGGTATTCACCAGATCGGCCGCCGTTCTCGGAAGCGCCTGATCCATTCGCATATCAAGCGGGCCGAGATTTTGAAAGGAAAATCCGCGTTCTGCCGAATCTAACTGCATGGAAGAAATTCCCAAATCAAACAAAATTCCGGAAACCTCCGGGAGGTTTAATTTTTTAGCAATCTCTAAGAGTTCTTTTAAAGAACCATGATACAGCGTGATTCGGTCTTGAAAAGGGGCCAATCGTTTTTTGGCAATTGCAAGGGCGTTACGGTCGCGATCAATTCCGATAACCTTTCCATAAGGATCTGTGGCCTTTAAAATGGCCTCTGCATGGCCTCCTAACCCCACGGTACAATCAAGATAAATCGCCGCAACATTCTTCCTGCAAGAGAGGGCGGAAAGCGTCTCCTCCAAAAGTACCGGTGTATGACGAACTTGATCTTCCATCCGTTCCTTATATTCCAAGGCTTGCCATGGCCTCTTGAAGGTGTTGCGCATCTTGAAGGACTGCGGCCTCTTTTTCTTGCCACTTGGTTAAGTCCCATATTTCAAGCGCATTCACACAGCCCACCAAAACCGTATCTTTATCTAATGCCGCATACCCTCTAAGATGCGTTGGGATCAGGATTCGCCCCGATTTATCCAATGGGCACTCCGCCGCCCTTGAATAAAAGAGCCTCAAAAAATCTTTTCTTTTAAGGAAATCTTGAGACGATGCGCCCGCCTGATCTAGTTGCGCGGCGCGTTCCGTAATGACTTTCCATTCGGGTAGAGGATAAGCAACAACACACGAATTAACGTGCGCCATCGTCATAATGACCGTCCCCTCCGAATAGGCCGCTAAATACTCCCTAAATTTTGCTGGAATAGACAGCCGCCCGTTCGAATCTATCGTATGATCGTATCTTCCTATAAGCCCTATAAGTCCCATTTCATCCCATTTCATCCCATTAAGATGTTCAATGTAGACTTCAGATGCCTAGTTGTCAAGAAAAAAGAAAATAAAAATGAAAGAAATTTTAAAAAGGGGGCGAATGGTCTGTGGGGGGGAAACGGATGTCATTATGGGAATGACAAACGAGTGTTGTTTCTGGTATTAAGGAGCCCCGTGAGAATAACTTGTGCAAAAGTGAGGGGGTCGAGTCGCCTGATTGGCTAGGCGTAAGGAGCGCGCTTACCCTTTGGTAAGTAAGCGACGAACAACAACGCCAATCGGGATGAATCGGCCACCGAATTGCGCAAGTTATTTTTACGTGGCTCCTAAGACAGTTATTACGTCCCGAATCGGTCTACAGAAGATTTTTGGGGTGTGTAGGGTTTTTTGGGGTCGCGTGACCCTGAAAACCCGACACCATATTTAATTCTTGACTCCCATGGGTGATCAGTATACCCTCGCAACATG
>CAYJXH010000007.1:0-18408 GCA_964373975.1 uncultured Nitrospirota bacterium
ATAGAAAACATAAAAAGGTTAATTCTTGTCAAAATATGGTAAATATCACCTGAACCAACAATTTTTCCCAACATAGCCTAAAACCAGTTTCGCTCCGACTTTTGTATCCGGAAGACTCTCTCTGTCGTTCCATCTAAATTGGAATAGGCTTTAGTTCGCGATATTTACCATATTTTGATGAGAATTAACCTTTGCAAGCATATCGTTTTAGATTATTGTGCAAATGGGCTAGCTTCTGTGAATGGGCTGGCCTGGGATAGAAAACGATACAAAAGTTTCAAAAACAAAAGGAGATGTACCATGAGTAAAGTATATGGAGCAGAAGTTGGTTATGTATTGAACGGCCTGAAGGGGTTTAAGCGTATCCTCTGGGTGATGTCCGTGCTTGTTGCGGGATCCCTGATGTATACCAGTGCAGAGGTTAGTGCTCAGACTGCTGTGGATGGGGGGGCTGATGATGAGATTGTGATTGTGCCTCAGGATCCCCAGCTTGTGCCGTGCCAACACTGGGATAAGATCATTTTTATGATCAAGCATCGCGAGGTGGCAGAGAGGCTTAATATGCCAGCAAGGTCACACCTCGATATCAAGGTCTTGGATAATCCAAGGAAGGTTGCGGATATAAAAGGAAAGGTCGTTCGGTTTCTTAACATGACTTTGCCAGCGAATGTCCCGCCGTTTGTTAAGCGGGACGATATCCAAATTATTGATGTTGCATACGCTATTGAGTGCCCAAGCCCTATCCAGTAGATAGCGCACAATAATAAGGAGGATGTATCGGCAGGGGCGGGTTTAATTTCTGCCCCTGTGTTTCAGCCGCAGAAATAGCGAGCACCCAATACGGAAACGTGTTGGGTGATGCAGGGTTCTCGTGCGAGGATCCTGCATCTCGCATTAGAGACGAAAATAAATCGCTGCTATCTGCCCTGCCTTACCGACTTATTGGTCGGTTGCCTGTTCTAAAAAGGAGGCCGCGAGTAAGCGCACCCCTTCATTATCCATCCGCAAGGCCGCTTGAAGGAATGCGCGGCCTTTTTCTTGTTGGCCAACACTTTCGATAATGATCATCTGTGTGGAAGGGTCTGCCTCTTGGAATACGCGAAACAGTTCTTTCATGGCCGCTGACCCCCCCTGTTGCTGTGACAACACCCCAATGGCATATCCCCTCACGGTTATATCCTGACTGGTCGTTGCGTCAACGAGGACCGATACCGATGCTTCTCCCTCAACCGCATCGGTATTATTCAGAAGGTCAATCGCTTGTTGTTGCACCTCTGGTATGTCGCTTGATATCGCACGAGATAGGGAGATATCACTTGCCTGATCTTTCTTTGCCAACAATGCCACTGCAACACCTTGAATGGCCGGATCAGGATCATAGATAGCGTCCCACAAGCTATCTGTGTCATCCCCGTTGGAAAAGTTGTCAAGCATCACAAGCATTTTCACTCTCTGGCTCTCATCGTTTTCCTGAACGACCTCCTCTGCCGTTATTTCTTCTGGAGGCAACATTTCTCGTGGAAAAACCAGTACAAAAACGGGTTGCATCTCTCCCTGGAGGGATGCCTCTTCCAGTATGCCGTAGTTCACACGAGCCATGAGTTTTTGGAGGCCTTCTAAAAGAGAAAGATTTGAAAAGTGAACAGGAATCTTGTTGTGAAGCTTTCCTATGATTTGAACCCGCATTCCTGTCTGGTGAGCAACCTCTTGAAGAATCTGGGGAAGCGGTACGTTCTTTGCGCTGACGCTAAGGCGTTGATCCTCCCATTTCACGTAAAATGATCTCTGATGAAGCAATGGCGAGGCATGTCCCGGAACGGCCATCCCAAAAATAGCAATCGTAAACAAGAATGGGATCATCCATCTTCTACAATTGATAACGCACATCCAACGCATTATGGGTACCAGTAAGTTTAGAAGTATCCTATCTCAACGAGAGATTGATGCTATTTCACATCATAGGGATAACCCTACAACAATTTCACAGGGAGAAGCAATGTCGTGCGTTCTTCTTGCCTTGTGCATTCTGCCATCCCTCATTCCATGTTGAGAAAGTTGTTCGTTGCGGTGCGATATTTACCATATTTTGATAAGAATTAACCTTTTTATGTTTTCTGTTTGGGTGTATATTTTCTTTGTTATGCAGGAAGATCAATCTAAACACTGGAAGCGGAGTTTGCACAACAGGTTCCCCATTGATTCAAATAGGTGGTTATTGAACATGGTGGGGATGCCTGTTGGATCGCCAGTCATGATAGCAATATCTGTGTGCTGTATTTTTGCTAACATCTTGTAAATCTGTCCACCCAACCCAAAATAAGGAGATAAAAATGAGTTCATCAAACAGAGAAAAAACGATAGATTTATTGGCAAGTATAGAAACTGGCGATCTAAAACCAATAAGTTATGTCAATTCTGATAAATATATTCAGCATAACTTGATGGTAGGTGACGGGCTAAAGGGATTTGGAGACGTCTTGAAACAATTGCCTGAAGGAAGTGCAAGGGTAAAAAGTGTGCGGGCCTTTCAGGATGGTGATGAAGTTTTTACACACACCGAATACAATTTTTTCGGGCCCAAAATAGGCTTCGATATTTTCCGCTTTGAAAATGGCCTAATCGTAGAGCACTGGGATAACCTCCAAGAGACACCTGTAACGCTAAACCCAAGCGGTCGCACTATGGTAGACGGCCCGATTCAGGCAACCGACCTGAACAAAACTAAGGACAACAAAGTGTTGGTAAATGGATTCGTTGAGGATATACTGCTCAATGGTCGGATGGAGAAACTCGCTGGCTATTTCGATGGTAACAACTATATCCAACACAACCCCCTGATCGCCGACGGTCTCTTTGAACTCGGCGTGGCACTCAAGGCCATGGCCGAGCAGGGCATCACCATGGAGTACGACCGCATCCACAAGGTGTTGGGCGAAGGGAACTTTGTGCTGGTAGTCAGTGAGGGCCGTTTTGCGGGTCACCACACTTCGTTCTACGACCTCTTCCGTGTGGAAAACGGCAAGATCGCAGAACACTGGGACACCCTGGAGACCATCCCGCCACGCACTGCGTGGAAAAATGAGAACGGCAAGTTCTGATCTCTGCATGGCACTTGTAGGCCCCACTACAATTTCAACAGGTGTGAGAAATTGAGATATGTCTTGCGAAGACGGATACGTTTTGCCTAAGTTGAACCCAAGGCTGAAACTCCTCCAGCCCTACCCCTTCGAAAAGCTACAACGGCTTTTTGAAGGGGTAGAACCCAACCCACGTTTAAAGCCAATAAATCTGGCTATCGGCGAACCGAAACATCCAGTGCCCCAGTTTATCCGAGATGCCATGAGTTCCGGTCTTGACGGGCTTGCTAATTATCCATCAATTATCGGCCGTGAGTCGTTGCGTCAGTCTATTGCCGACTGGTTGAAGCGCCGTTATCGCATCGCGCAAATCAATCCGGAAACGCAAGTCATTCCCACGTTGGGTAGCCGCGAAGCATTGTTTTCCCTCGCACAAGCAATGCTAGACGAAAGCAAGGATGATGGGTTAGTGCTATGCCCCAATCCTTTCTATCAGATCTATGAAGGGGCGGCACTGTTGGCCGGATTGCGTCCGTATTTTATAAATTCTGTGCCAGGAAATCAATTCCATCTCAATTGGGCTGGTGTACCGAATGAAGTATGGCGGCGCGTGCAAATGGTTTTTACTTGTTCACCCGGAAATCCTAGCGGTGCTGTGATGGCACTTGATGCGTGGCGCGAGTTATTTGCTCTTTCTGATAAATATGGTTTTATCATTGCCGCCGACGAATGCTATTCGGATATATATTTTGATGAAAGCAATCCGCCGTTAGGTGCATTGGAAGCCGCTCATAAATTGGGCCGTAATGGCTTTCCCCGGCTTGTAGTTCTTGCTTCATTGTCCAAACGCTCTAACGTCCCTGGAATGCGTTCAGGCTTTGCGGTGGGTGACGCATCAATCATCGAACAATTTACGCGCTACCGCACCTATCATGGGTCGGCTATGAATGGCACGATCCAGTCCGCTTCCGAGGCGGCCTGGAAGGAGGATTCCCATATCCAAGAGAATCGCCTTTTGTATGCGGAAAAATTCGATGCGTTTTATGACATTGTCAATCCGGTGCTACCACTTGTAAAACCGGCGGCGGCGTTTTACTACTGGGTTGCGACTCCGATAGACGACAAGGATTTTGCCGTGCATCTGTTGCGAGACGCCAACATCACAGTCCTGCCGGGCAGTTTTCTAGGCCGTGATGCCCATGGCATTAATCCTGGAAAAAAATTTATTCGTATCGCGCTAGTTTCGTCGGCTACGGAGTCTGTTGAAAGTGCACAGCGTATTCGTAAGTTCGTTGAATGTTCTCTCCCACATCTTAAACCCCATCGAAATGGCGTGGGCGTGGAAACAGTGCCCGGCTTCGCGCGGCAACGCAAAAACCATTTCGAATCACTGCGCCTTTAGGCTAGGGAGGATGCCAGCCTCTCTATCAATGAAAGTCGCGTGCGATAATCCGTTCAATGTTTCGTTCTGCTAAAGCAGCAATTGTTAAAGACGGATTGGCACAACCAGTGTGGCCAGGCACGAGCGCTCCATCCACCACGTATAAACCGTTGTAGTTCTTGACCGTTCCTATATTATCCGTAGCCAAATCGAGCACGGCACCACCAAGCGGGTGCGCCGTAACAGACCCAGTCACGGGTCCAACAGTCACAGGGCATCCATGTCCGGGCTTCGCTCTTTGGATACTTTCCCTCTTTAAGCCACACGCATCAGCAATCCTCTGATACGTGGCCATACCAGCGTCTAAAATCTTGGAAATAGAAGGATCGTCCCCGGGCCAGGTCAAGACAACGTCATCTGTTGTCCGATCGTAGGTGAAGAACCCCAATGCGGGCGGAGTTGACAAGCCGATTGACGCGATGATTCCAGTTTGTCCTTCTAATGACCATTCCGCGTAACACTCAACGGAGGTCGGAGCAATCGGATTGTCAAAATCCTCTATCACGACAGGTACTGTGCCACCCAAGTTGGGGCGGATGTGTCGCTTGAAATCTGAAAGTCTGCTGAAGAAGTCACCGTTATTCCCCCAATTTCTTCCAACGGCGCTATTGAGTGCTGGCAACCAATTTCGAGCTTTTGCCCGAACCAACAGTTTTGACGTTCCTAAAGACCCAGCCGCCATGAAAAGTTTCTTTACAACATATTTTCGTTCCGCAAGAATAGATCCGTTTTTGTCAATTTCGTTCGCAACGACTATGTAGCGCCCGTCGGGACCTTCTTGCACAGAGGTTACATCTTGTTGGGTTACGATATGAAGGTAACCTGATTGCTCTGCATATTTCAGATAATTTCTGTCCAATGAGAGCTTCGCACCGCTGTTGTTGCCGTACCAGAATTCGCCAGCGATGACGGACGGGACACGTGTCCCCTGCAATTCATCCAAAACCACCTCCCAAGAAATACCAAGATCAAGGAGTTTTGTCGCCAAGCCAGAGCGTTGGCCAAGGGTAAACCACCGCAGGGCGGCGGCGTACTCTGGTCTCACCAAAATCCTCTTAGGAATCGGGCGCGGCGAGATCACGGATCTTACACGTGGATAGTAGATGTGGTCCATTTCATGATAGTTAACGTTCTGGCCAAAAGCCCTGTTAAAGAGAAATTGCGGTGGTTGATAGAGCGCGCCAGCATAGACCAGAGAACCGCCTCCCACGCCAGCGCCAGCTAACACCGCAATCCCGTCACCCAGAACAAGGTCAAGAACACCCACAAACTTATCAATCGGTTTTGGTGGTCCTAGCAAGGCAAATTCCCGGAGCCATGCTGAACGTCCATCTGGGTTTTGCAGTGTCGAGAACGTATTCTGCTCTCGCGTTAGAGGCCATCTCTTCCCACGCTCAAGCATGACGGTGTGGACACCTGCCTGGGCAAGGCGCAACGCGGCAACCGATCCTCCAAAGCCCGATCCGATAATCATTGCCTCTACCGGCTCACTTTCCGCCGCCAAGGCAGAAAGCACCCCCGGACTCGGAAAGACGGAGTAAGAGACGATACCCAACCCCACCATTTTAATAAAATCTCGTCGAGACCATTGTTTTTTCATTTTTCCTCCTATCCCATTTGAGTTTCCTGTATTGGTCGGGTCATACACCCGCAGTGGCACATAATTTCCCGAAGCATCTGCCGCGCTACTACAGCACAACCGTTCTATGGGTTTCTACCAGATCACTTACCTGCTTATTAACTTCTGCCAAATCTATTTCCTCATTCTTTAGCAGACGCGCAAGCAGTTTGCCCAGCACTTCGCACTCGCTCTCTTTGAATCCGAGTCGAGTAATCTCGCTTGTTCCGATTCTCAAAAAACCATCAACATTGATGCGGTGTTTATGAAGGGAGTCCCTCAACGCAAGGGCTTCTCTCCTAGAGTAGTTTGTAATGACCTGATGACAATAAGTCAACTCGTGGTAATTTTGGGCACCCATTCCGTGCATTGGGATCTTCTCCTCACGAAATACACGCGCGATAGTTCGAGCATTACTTACGACCTGACGAGCGTAGTCAAACCATCGGGTTTCCTCGAGTACAATTCCTGTTGATGCAATACGCGCTAGATGTGGGTTACAAATCAAGGTTGGGCCATTGAGAGGCGTAAAATTGGCCAATGACGCAACTTTTTTATGAATTTCTTCACTATTGGTAAGAATGATTCCCCCCTGCGGGCCGGGAAAAGTCTTGTGAGTCGAACCTAATAGCAAATCCGCACCTTCACGAAGCGGATCTTGGTACTGTCCGCCAGCGATGAGGCCCAATGAATGCGCTCCATCATACGCAACAATACCTCCGTATTGATGTACAAAAACAGATATCTCCTTAACGGGCATCGGAAACATAACTATGGATGAACCCAGGACGACCAAAGGAGGTTTGTGCCGTTCCAGAAGATCAAGTGTCTTAGGAAGATCAATTTGCCATGTTGACTCCGAGAAGGGAAGCGGTAATGACTTCCTCTCGAAGGCTTCGTAATTAAGCGGGTAACCACCGCCCGGAAAGAATGGCGGGACACGGCCCACATAATCTTGGCTTTTTGTCAAAGAGAACATCGCAGACAGAAGGGCTATGTTGCCGGATATGGGAGCGAGGTTAGCAAACTCTGCAACAAAAACCTTTTTCGCCAGTTCAGTAACGGTGGATATGATTTCTTGGGCTGGCCCCGTGCCTGCGTAGAAGGAAGCCGCGTAACGCGACTGAATGTCGGAGCTTAATGGCGCAAGTGCCCTTTCTGACATTCGGTTTTCGCTGACGATAAGGTTGATAGCAGATAGGCGCTCCGTGTTATGACGCTCAAGCAGATTTTCAATTGAATGAAAAATATTCTACTTCTCACACTACATTATGAAAGTGCTTAACGGATACTACTAGCGGTGAGTATACGCCAAAAAAGAAAACATAAAAGGGTTAATTTATATCAAAATATGGTAAATATCGAATCAGCCATTATTTCTTCAGGATCGCCTTAAATTGATAAGGAGATTGAAGCGTATATTTCTTAAAAAATTTCACAAAATTGGTAGGTTCGTCGAATCCCAATTTATGGGTTAATTCCTTTATTGAAAGATCCGATGTTGCAAGACATCTTTTTATTTCTAAAATAATATTATTAACAATAAATTGTTTAGCGGTCATCCCTGTAATGGATTTACAGATCTCATTTAAGTGGTTACAGGACATATTCATCATATCAGCATATTCTTTTACAATTCTTGTCTCGGTGCAATGTTTTGAAAGGTTATCTCTGAAGATACTAAACTTAATGAACCATTCCGAGTTTTTCCCTTTCGGAATAAATGTTTGTCTTATCCGCTCTGTTTTTAATAATAGCAGTTTTAGTAATAGACGAAGGATTTCTTCTTTGGCAAAATTATCAGACAAATTATACTCTTCATAGATCTCTTGTATAATAAAAGAAAGATTCGTTCCCACTTCTTCAGGCTGTATTATGGGTGAATGAAGATGGTAGTTATATAATCTGTAAAGAGATAAAATATCAGAGTGAATCAGATTTTTTGACAAAAAAGACTCTGTAAATAATATTACAAAACCGTCTGTATCAGAATGAACATCAAATGCATGCACTTGTCCTTTAGAGATGAAAAGCATACTGCCTTCATGGTAATCACATCGCTGACCATCTACTGAATGAACGCCTATTCCTTTTGTAATAAACAAGATGAGGTAAAAATCCACTCGATGCGGCCTATCAAGCAAATAGGTTAATTTGTCTTTCCGTGAAAAAAGGGTATTCAGCATAAATACTTCAAATTCCAGTTCGGCTTTGTTTTTCTTAGAAAATAATATTTCGGGTATTTTTTTCATCTTCCCAAAAGTCCCGATCGTTGGTCATCAGATTTGTGAATTTATTTGAATTTCTGGCTGTTCGTGAAGTCGTGTGGGTGATTTTTGCATTTTTATATCTCCTTCCCCCTGTTTTTCACCCACACGATTGTGCGATGAGCCATTAAATAGAGTGACGAGTACCAACTGATTATAAATCCTTCTCTCCTCATAAGTAAATGACTGGGGGATTCAATCATCAATAATAGGCAATGGATTTCATAGACCCCTCGTTTGACAATCCATGCTATTTCTTATATATTTGACCTCTCTAAAACAGCTCTGCGAGATTGATAATAAAATGAAATTTGATACGATAGCGGACGCCATTTCTGATATAAACATGGGGAAAATGGTCATACTGGCCGATGATGAAGATCGTGAAAACGAGGGCGATCTTGTCATTGCCGCCGAGAAAGTTACACCCGAAATCATTAACTTTATGGCACAGCATGGCCGCGGGTTAATCTGTCTTACCCTGACTGAAGAAAAATGCCGTGCGCTTTCTCTTGCCCCTATGGTTTCAGAAAATACCTCCTCTTTTGGCACCGCCTTTACTGTATCCATTGATGCCCTCAAAGGCGTTACCACCGGGATTTCAGCGAAAGATCGCGCGGTTACCATTCAGAAGGCGATTCATCCCGATACGAAGCCGTCCGATTTAGCCCGACCGGGTCATGTCTTTCCCATTCAGGCACAGAAAGGCGGTGTCTTAAAACGGGCAGGTCAAACAGAAGGATCGGTGGATCTTGCGCGCCTCGCGGGGCTAAATCCGTCTGGTGTTATCTGCGAGATTATGAATGAGGACGGCTCCATGTCGCGCGTGCCGGACCTGATGGAATTTGGAAAAAAACATGATTTAAAAGTGGTGACCATCCGTGATTTAATTGCGTATCGTCTGCGACAAGATTCTCTGGTCTCCCGCGTGGCAGAGGCGGAATTACCAACCGATTGCGGTGATTTTCATGCCATCGTCTATCAAAATGCCGTAGACCATGAATCGCATATTGCCCTCGTCAAAGGGAAGATCGCGTTGGGGGATGAGACCTTGGTGCGTGTGCACTCTGGATGCGTTACGGGCGATATTTTTGGCTCAAAACGATGTGATTGCGGGGAACAGCTCAAAGAGTCTATGCGGCGCATCGAACAAGAGGGAACAGGGGTTTTGCTCTATCTGAATCAAGAAGGCCGCGGCATTGGCCTAGCGAATAAGATCAAGGCGTATGCCCTACAAGAAGGCGAGGGGGGACACGACACGGTAGAAGCCAATCTCGCATTAGGCTTTAAAGCCGATTTAAGGGATTACGGTATCGGCGCGCAGATATTGGCGGATTTAGGTGTTCATAAAATGCGGCTCCTGACCAACAACCCTAGAAAAATTGTTGGCGTTACGGGATATGGATTGGAAGTTGTGGAGCGCGTCTCTATCGAAACGGCCCCTCATAAAGAAAATGTGCATTACCTACAGGTCAAAAAAAAGAAACTAGGCCACATATTAGAGAACGTCTAGGGGCGGCCCCTCGGCGATTGGGACGGCCTCGCAGTTGGAGCTGTAAAAACATGGGAGCCAATGTGCAAAAGTTACGGTTTGGGATTGTTGTTAGCCGGTTTAATTCAACTGTTACAGAGCGGCTTCTAAAGGGTACGCGCGATGAACTGAAAAAAGCGAAGGTTCCTTTGGGGAACATTGAAGTGGTTACGGTGCCGGGGGCGTTTGAGATTCCGGGTGTGGCAATGCAGATGGGGCAATCGGAGACTTTTGATGCCTTGATTTGTCTGGGTGCCGTTATTAAAGGCGAGACGGTGCATTTTGAATATATCTGTGCTGAAGTTACTCGTGGCATTGGGGAGGTTTCGCTTTTATGCGGTCTGCCTGTCATCTTTGGCGTGCTGACAACGATGACAACAAAACAGGCTATGGCGCGATCTAGCGCTAAAACAAATAAAGGGACGGACGCGGCACAGGCGGCAATCGAAATGGGTTTATTATATCGCGAATTGAAGAAGCGGTGGCACGGCCACGATCATGACTGTGGGTTGGAACATGGGTGATCGGAGATCGGCGCGAGAGGCGGCATTGCAAATCCTCTTTCAGAAAGATTTTAATCAAGGTTCAACTGCGCCTTATGCCCTTATCAAAAGCGATACGAACACCGATTTTAGTAAGCGGCTGGTAGAGGGGGTATTACAGTATCGCGCTGATATTGATGAAACGATCCAAAAAAAAGCGGAGCACTGGACAATCGAACGGATGGCTGCTGTTGATTTGAATATCCTACGCATAGCGATCTTTGAGATGGTCTACGAAAAAGAAACGCCTGCAAAAGTTATTATTGATGAAGCCATTGAGATTGCGAAAAAATACGGAAACGAAAACTCCGGAACGTTTATAAATGGCATCTTAGACGCCGTGCATCATTCATTGCCTGTTGAGGTATAAGAAAAATGATTGAACGATATTCCCGACCCAAAATGGCCGCGCTTTGGAACACGAAAGAGCGGTATAGTGTTTGGCTAAAAATTGAGCTTTTGGTTTGCGAGGCATTGGCAAATGAAGGAACCATTCCTAAAGCGGCCTACGCGGCGATTCGTTCAAAGGCCAAAATAAATGTTCGGCGCATTGATGAACTCGAAAAAGTGGTGAAGCATGATGTCATTGCCTTTCTCTCCTCTATTACCGAAAAGGTGGGGGAATCTGGCCGGTATCTTCATTGGGGCATGACCTCGTCCGATCTTACGGATACGGCCTTGGCGGTCGTATTGCGGAAGGCCTCCGATATTTTAATTGACGATCTAACGGCCCTCATGAAGGTCTTGCGCGAACAGGCGTATCGCCATAAAGAGACGGTCATGATGGGGCGTTCTCACGGTATGCACGCGGAGCCGATTACCTTTGGCCTGAAAATGGCGCTATGGCATGAAGAAACAGGTCGCAATTTAGCGCGGCTTATTCGGGCAAAAGAAGAGATTTCTTTTGGGAAGATATCTGGGTCTATGGGGACTTACGCGCATCTGTCGCCCGCGATTGAAGCGTATGTTATGAAAAAACTGATGCTTTCCCCCGAGCCGGTTGCCAATCAAGTTGTGCAGAGAGATCGCCACGCGTATTTTATGCAGACGCTGGCACTCATTGCCGCCTGCCTTGAGAAGTTTGCGACGGAGATTCGGCATTTGCAGAGAACCGAGGTCATGGAAGCGGAAGAGCCTTTTACCGTGGGGCAAAAAGGGTCTTCGTCCATGCCGCATAAAAGAAATCCCATTGGGTGCGAGAATATATGCGGCTTATCCCGCGTGATTCGGTCTCACGCAATGGCCGCGCTTGAAAATGTCTCACTGTGGCATGAAAGAGATATCTCACATTCCTCTGTAGAACGGATTATTCTCCCCGATGCGACCCTGCTTTTAGATTATATGCTGAATCGGTTTACGACGATTATTGAAGGGCTTGCCGTGTATCCTTTGAAGATGGCGGAGAACATGGAGAAAAGCGGCGGGATTGTCTATTCTCAGAAGGTGCTGTTATTATTGATTGAGAAGGGCATGAAACGCGAAGAGGCGTATAAAATTGTTCAGGAAATCGCCGGATTCGTTTCAGAAAAAGGCAACGTGCCCCGCGAGGGCAATGTGCCCCGCGAGGGAGGTTCTTTTAAACAAGAGGTTTTATCGCATCGTGTCCTTTTGGCGCGATTGACGAAGAAAGAACTCTTGTCCTGTTTTGATCCAAAAGCGTATCTTAAGGAAGTGGATACAATATACAAGCGGGTTTTTTAAATCCTAATTGGCTCCCCCTTTAAGGGGTGGGTGGGGGTAATAATAGATGAAGGCAACAGTTTATGTTACACTAAAAGACAGTATCCATGATCCGCAAGGAAATGCCATCTTGCAGGCATTGTCAGCGTTGGGTTTTGAGGGGATAGCGGGGGTTCGTGCGGGTAAATATTTTGAGCTTAATATGCCGACAAGCCATGCGGAAACCGCGGGGAAAGCTGTGAAAGAAATGTGTGAAAAATTGCTTGCCAATACCGTCATTGAAAAGTACAACTATGAAATAACGGAGGACAGCGTTTCGTGAGAACTTTAGACGGGCAACTCAAGAAGATGCCGTTTGGGGAGATTTTTCAAACGATATCTCTTTGTAAACAGACAGGTATTCTAACGCTTACCGACAGCAAGGGGACGGCAAAACTTGTTTTTAGTCAGGGTAAATTGTTTTATGCTTCTTGCGATAGCATGAATCCGTTTGGTCATGCCTTGGTGAAGAAAGGTATTATCACAGCGGCAGAGCTAGAGAATGCCCTTGCAGTGCAACGCACTGATGAAACAAATACCCCCATCGCTGATATCCTTGAAAAAACAGGCGTTGTCTCAAAAGATGTTTTGCAAGTGGAATTGAAAAAGCATCTTGTCTCGGTTGTGCGCATCCTTTTGGGCTGGGAAGAGGGATCGTTTCATTTTGATTTTGGCCTGCGTGTAGAAAAAGGAATTCTTTTGGAGGATGGGCTCAATCTCCCGACGCTTTTGCTTGAGGCCACGCGTCCCGTTGACTCATGGCGATCCGGGCTTCAAACAGATACGACAGAAACGCCTGCGGAACGCGGGGAATGGACACTATTTACTTCAATGGCCTCGGAACTTCTCGGAACGGCGAGCACCAATGAAGTCCTCCTTCTTTTTTTTCGGTATGCCAGTGAGGTCTTAAATCGGTGTGCTATTTTTCTGGTTAAGAAAAAGGAATTGGTAGGGATGGGGCAGTCGGGTTTACAATTTGGCACTGAAGACGCGGATGAACGGATTAAAAAGGTGCGGATCTCCCTGTTAGAGCCGTCTATTTTCAGGGAGGTTATTGAACGGTCTGGAAGCCATAGAGGTCCGCTTTCAGAGGTACAGGAACATAAGCAGTTTATCGCGCAAATAGGGGGCACGGCCTCTGCGGGCAGGAATTGGCCTTCCGATGTCTTTGTGGCGCCGCTTTTTGATGGCAAGAATACCGTGGCCATTTTATATGGAGATAATCTTCCCGATCAAACCCCGCTTTCTGATACGCGCGGACTAGAGGCCTTTGTGAAAATAGCAGGTGTTGCCTACGCGAAAGCCACACTAGAGAAAAAACTGGCAGAACGAAAGGGGGGGGCAACAACCCCCAACGAATAAAAGGAGAATATTGAGTGAATAAGAAAATTTTGGTTGTGGATGATTCGGCGATTATGAGATCCCTTGTTGTATCGGCCTTGGAAGAAATAGACGGGGTGGAAACGGTGGAGGCGTGCAATGGATACGAAGCGCTGAAGGCCTTGCCGCAACATACTTTTGATATGATTATTACGGACATTAACATGCCGGAGATTAATGGATTAGAGATTGTCCATTTTGTAAAAAGCAATGAGTCTTATAAAAAGATTCCAACCATTATTATCTCTACCGATCATGGAGAAGCCGAAGTTAAAAAAGGATTATCCCTTGGGGCCAATCGCTATTTTATAAAACCGTTTGAAATGGAACGATTGAAAGAGACGGTTGTAGAGTTTCTGGGCAGTTAATCTTATGGCCGCGCGATCCAAAAAGCAAAACTCAATGCTAAGAGAGTTCGTTCCCGAAGCGGAAGAACTCATTGACGTCCTGCATCAAAATCTTCACCAGATTGAAGCGTTGGCGGATAAAGACAATGTTAAGCCCGATATGGTGAATGCGATCTTCCGCGCGGCACATACGCTGAAAGGCATGTCTGGCATGATGGGCTTGGATGGCGTGTGTAAGGTGAGCCATCATTTTGAAGATATTCTTGATAAAGTTCGCATGGGGAAGGCCAACTTTACGCCGGACATTTTAAACTTGCTTATTGATGGCGTGAGTTTATTGCAGACGATGATTAAGGCGGCCAGTTTAGGCAAGCCGGAACCGGATGTCGCATTTTTTGAAGACCGAATCCGCCTATCCCTTTCTGAAAAACCAAAAAGCGATGGGGATGATCTTTTAGGCGATCTTGATCTTCCTGCCGCACTGCCGAATCTGCTTACGGAATATGAACATCATCGTCTGGTTCAAAACATCAAGTCTGGAGGCAGGCTTTATGAGGCCGTAGCCAATTTCCCGCTGGAGACATTTGATACCGACCTGTCTGCCCTCAATGCCAAAATAAGGGTATTGGGCGAAATCGTTGCGACGCTTCCAGGGCCTTCCCCGGCAGGCGGGATGGAGTTTCGCATTATCGTGGGGCTTCCAAAAGATGCGCCTGATTTAGAAAGTCAAATTATTTCTGAATTTGTCGTGGTGAGGCTTTTGTCTAAAGAGCAAAAAAAAATCGCGCCGATACCGAAGCAGAGGCCGGGCATCCCCATCGCTTTGGCGACACCCGAATCCTCCCTGCAAACGCAGGCGGACGCCTCTCTCCAAAAATCTGCTTCCGAGGAATCAGAAGCGGCCGCTGCTGCGGATATGGATGCAGGAGGGGATTTAGAATCCATTCGGAGCCTTAGCCAAACGGTTCGTGTGGATATTGAGAAATTGGACCTCTTGCTCAATATGGTAGGAGAGCTTGTTATCAGCAAGGGGCAAATTAGTGAAATCAGCCGAAGGCTTTTGGGTCAAGAGGGAATCTCTTCGTTTGCGTTAGAGGTTCAGAAGGCATCGAAGATGCTGGATAAACGCATCAGCGAGTTTCAGGAAAAACTGGTGGAGGTGCGCATGACCCCCATTGGACAGATTTTTGACCGGCTGGTGCGTGTGGTTCATAAGGTCTCAAAAGATTTGGGGAAAGAGGTGAATCTTCTTTTTACGGGGGAAGATACCCGTATGGATAAATCCATGGTAGAAGAACTGTCCGATCCGCTTTTGCATCTGATCTTAAACGCATTAGATCATGGTTTGGAAAGCCATGAGGATCGCATCGCTAAAAATAAACCGACCACAGGAACCATTATGGTTCGCGCCGAGCAGAGGGGAAATCATGTGGTGGTGGAAGTTGAAGACGACGGTCAGGGAATGGATACGGAAAAGATTTACGAGAAGGGATTAAAAAGAGGTCTCGTGCAGGTGGGGAAGAAATATAGCCAGAGCGAGCTTGTGAAATTGCTTTTTCTCCCCGGATTTTCAACGCGGGAGAAGGTGACGCAGGTTTCCGGACGAGGGGTGGGGCTAGATGTCGTTGCTAAAAATATATCAAAACTCTCTGGCATGGTAGACGTTGAAACGGTTTTAGGGCAGGGCACTATTTTCACCTTAACCCTGCCGATTACCCTTGTGATTATCAAAGCGCTCATCGTCGAGGTGGAACAAGAGACATTTGCCATCCCATTGAGTTCTGTATTGGAATCTATGATGCTTTCGGACAAAGTCATTAAGACGATTGAACGGCAGGAAGTGATTCAACTGCGGGAAGAAACGCTGATTCTGGTGCGTCTCAAGACGCTTTTTGATTTAGCCGAACGCGAGCAATCCAATGAGCCGGCTTATGTTATTGTGGTAGGACTTGTTGATAAAAAAATGGGGCTGATTGTAAATAGCATTAAAGGACAGCAGGAAATTGTGGTAAAATCCATGGGCGAAGATCTCAAAAACGTGAAGGGGATTTCCGGAGTGACGGAGATCGGAGATGGAAAGGCCATTCTGGTCTTAGATATTTCCGCGCTCATCCAAGAAGTCACGGAGAAAAAGTAAGGGAAAAGCGTTTATAAGGTAGCCTTGCGGGCTAGGGTTTGATATGATGCTGAAGGCGGTTTGATATGATGCTTACAGAGGACACCGTAAAAAAAGATTTAGAAAAATGGGAAGAAGTTGGGCAAAGGGGTCTCATAAAAGGGGAGGAGGCCTTTAAGGCGCTGACCTTTTGGCTCGCCAATGAAGAATACGCAATTGATATTTCAGTGATTGAAGAGATTACAAGGCCGATTGTGGTGACGACTGTTCCGCGTGTGCCCGCCTATATTAAGGGAATTGTTAATTTAAGGGGGAGGGTTATCCCTGTTTTGAATATACATGTTCGGATGGGATTGGCAAGTTTTACGCCGGGAAATAAAAATCGGTTTATTATTTGCAGGTCTGAACAGTCGGAGGTTGGCATTATTGCGGATAGCGTGACCGATGTGGTTTGTCTTGAGAAATATCAGATGGAACCGCCTCCAGAGAAAATCGCGGCATCGGGTAGCGGGTTTATTAAAAACATAGGACGGTTCAAGGAGCGTATTTTAATTGTTTTAGATACAGACAAAATATTACGAGTGGATCAAGGAGAAGCATAATGGAAGAAAAAATAGCATTGGGACATGGGGTGAGAAATAAAATTGTAATCTTTGTCAGTGGCGTTATTTTACTATTGGGTGGAATCCTCGGCACCATCTTAATTCTTCATTTTGGGGAGACACAGCGAGAGCATCTTCGAGAAAAAGGGATGGATCTGGTCGGTCGTATTGCAAGCAATAGTGCGAAAGCGATTGAGGGGGGCGACCCGTCTGTCTTGCAGGCGGTGGCCAATGAATCATCGGAAATAAAAGAGGTGGTCTATCTACGGATTTTGAGTGAGGATTTACAGGTGATTGCCGATGTGAATGGTCAGGCCGCGCAGGCTATGTTGCAAGTTTTCCCTTTGAAGTCTACGCCAAGTGAGCTGACCGTTTTGAAGGGGGAGTATAACTCCGAAAAGTTCTTTAATATGAATATGCCGATTTATTTAAAGGGAAGGGCGCAGAATCCTGTGGGACTTGTTCAGATGGGGATATCTCTGCAAGGGGTTTCCGATGTGTCGCGCGCGTTATTTGGGAGAATGGCGGTTCTGCTTGTTGTTTTAATGGGAGGGGCTGTTTGGGCAACAATCTTATTTGCTAAGAATCTCGTTGCGCCGTTAGAGAGAATGTCCGAGATTGCTTTTCGGGTTGGCCGCGGTGATCTTTCTGAAATAGATGGGGCGCAGTTGGGGGATGAGAACGGATTAACCCAAATGGTTATGGGTTTGAGGGGAATGATCCAGAGGATACATGATGGGATTTCGCAGGTGGGTGTTTCAATGGAGGGATTAACTGAATCCATTGCCCGTGTTCGAGAAGGGACGGGGAACCAGACACAAATTGCGAAAAAGACTTTTTCCTCGATTGAAGTAATGAATGCTTCGTTTCTCCGCGTGTCAATGCGCGTTGAGGAGCTTTCGGGAATTGCGCAGACAACCTCTCCCGCGCTCGTGGAGATGAGCGCGGCGACCATTGAGGTGGCCAATAGCACAACAAACCTGTCCTCTTATGTGGAAGACACGGCTTCTGCTTTGCTTCAAATGTCGAGTTCCATTCGTCAAGTCGTTGAGAATATTAACGCGCTCACAGACAGTATGGCCGACACCACCGCGTCTTGCAGTCGCATGAGCACCTCCATCAATGACATTGAAAGCAATGCGAAAGAATCGGCCTTGCTCACGGAGAAGGTCAGTCACGACGCAGATGAGTTAGGGCGCGGCGCAATTGAGAAAACGATTGAGGGAATGAACAATATCAAAAAGGCCGTGGAGAAATCTTCTTCCGTGATTTATAAATTGGGCGAACGCACCGAGTATATCGGAAAGATTTTAACTGTGATTGACGAAGTCACGCGGCAGACCAATTTGTTGGCCTTAAATGCGGCCATCTTGGCCGCGCAGGCAGGAGAGCATGGGAGAGGATTTGCCGTTGTGGCCGATGAGATTAAAAGTTTGGCGGATCGGACGGGGTCTTCCACAAAGGAGATAGCCCAGCTTATCCGCGATTTGCAGTCGGAAGCGCAAGATGCGGTGAATTCCATTCGGGAAGGCGGAAAGAGCGTGGAAGAAGGCGTGCGTCTTTCTCTCGACGCGAGAGGGTCTTTAAGTACAATCTTGGAAGGGGCCAATCGTTCCTCTTTAATGTCTCGGCAGATTGAGAAATCTACTCTGGCGCAAGTCCAGGCCATTCATGCCGTCACTTTAGCGATGGATAAAATGAATACCATGGTGCACCATGTGAATAGCGCGATGCAGGAGCAGGGTAAAGTCATTGAGCATATTACGGA